>JABJMI010000864.1 GCA_018659505.1 Planctomicrobium sp. | reverse complement strand
TTACCCTGGCTGCGCGCCATGTCTCGGGCTTTCTTGGCAGCTTCTCTCGCTTCAGCGGCTCGGAGAGACTTCTGGCAGATTCCCTTGGCGATCGAGGGGTTCTCTTCAAGATACTTAGTGAGAACTTCACCCACCACAGAGTTCACAACCCCCTCCACTTCGGCGTTGGTGAGCTTGATCTTTGTTTGCGACTCAAACTGCGGATTCGGAATCCGGACGGTAATCACCGCAGCCAGACCTTCTCGGAAGTCATCGCCGGCGGGTGTCATGTCCTTGAACAGATTGTTCTTCTTGCCGTAGCTGTTGAGCGTACGAGTCATCGCTGTCTTGAAACCGGAGAAGTGTGTTCCCCCTTCAGAGTTGGAAATCCCGTTCGCGAAACAACGAATACTTTCGGAATATCCATCGTTCCATTGCAAAGCGATATCGACTTCAACGGTGTCAACGGCACCAATAATACGAATCACTTCGGGATGGATCGGCGTCTCTGTACGATTGATCCATTTCACAAACTCAGCGAGTCCATCTTCATAGCAGAAAGTATCAGACTGACCTGTCCGTTCATCTTCGACATTGATCTTCACACCTGCATTCAGGAAAGAGCAATCTTGCAGTCGTTTATGGATGATGTCGTAACTGAATGTCGTATTGGGGAAGATTTGCGAATCAGGTTTGAATGTGACCTTCGTGCCAGTCTTCTCGGTCGGACCACCTTTCACGAGATCGGATGTTAATCGTCCGCGAGCGAATTCCATGCGATAAACAAAGCCGTCTCGGCAAACTTCAACTTCCAACCATTCAGCACAAGCGTTGACAGCTGTAATCCCGACACCATGCAGACCACCTGTTCCGACAGCGTACGCTTTGCGATCAAACTTTCCGCCAGCATGAATCTCGGTGAAGACGACTTCGAGAGCCGACTTCCCTTTGTCCTTCATGATGTCTACAGGAATCCCGCGACCATCGTCTGAGATCGTAATCGATCCATCACCATGAATCGTCACACTGGCTGTCTTAGCATAGCCATTGGAGTATTCATCCAGGACATTATCAGAAACTTCATAGACCAGATGATGCAGACCAGCGGAATCGGTGCCGCCAATGTACATCGCTGGTCGGTGCCGAATCCCTTCGATCCCTTCCAGATGCTGAATGGAATCTGCTTTATAATCGTCGGGTTTGTTCGTTGTTTCTTCACTCATGGGTCTGATTCTTTCCTTCGATCACACCTGCACTGAGGATAACCGTCCAGCTGAAATACTCACTTGGACAGGCTGCCACGCAGTTTGAATTTGATATCTTTTATTTTGAGATGGGAATAATCTGTCTGAAATTTTTCAAGGAACTCCGGTTTAAGAAACGCAGAGAGTTCGCTGATCAATGCTGAGTTGGAAACTCCAATTTGCAGCACTCCATTCTTCAGTCCCATTACTTTGGTTTGTTCTGAGATGTCGCTGCCGACCACTTCGGCCCAGCTATTCTCAAGTTGTTTGTTTCCCTGAGTCCGTCCATATCCGCGAAGGGCGAATAACTGTGAAATCACATCACCGAGTGCAGCCGGCTCTGATTTATCGTAACGTCGACTTCGCTCACCAGGACGACGACTCACCGTTTTCTCCGTTCAAGAATTTCTACTGAGCCGCTAATGGTATGCACACAAAATTTGTGCAGCTATACGATGCTAATCATCACGCGGAAGCGGCATCACCACGTAAGTATAAGTGTCATCTGCCATGAAGACCGCTGCGTTGTTGCCGTCAATCATGTTGAGTGTTAACGGCCCTGCCGAATCCAGTACCCTCAGGAAATCCTGTACGAAACGTGGATCAAACGTGACAACAATTGGGTCCGAATCGAAACTGATCGGGATTTCCACTTTCGAAGAACCGACATCTTGTCCCAGACTGGTCAAGGTCAGTGAGCCATCTTCGAACGTGAAATCGACTCCGCGACTCTCTTCGTTCGTAACAATCATCGCTTGGCGAACTGCCGACAAAAATGGACCTGCAACTAAGTCAATCTTCACTTTGAATTCGGCTGGAATGACATCCTGATAACGTGGGAAGCGACCTTCGACCAAGCGAGCGTAAATTGTTGATGCTCCGCTGTGGACGAGAACTTCATTCTGATGAATCGCGATCTTGACTTCACTGTCATCATCATTGATCGATTTCTCAATCAACGACATCGCTTTAGCCGGGATGACAGGCTGCCCAGCTTCTTCTGAGACATTCCCCTGAGCAGAACAACCTGTTTTGAAAACTGCTAACCGGCGGCTATCTGTCGCGGCAAGAGTGAGATTTTCAGCATCAATTTCCATCAAAACGCCACCGAGTGCGTAGCGTGTACTCTCGACGTCGGTCGAGAAGATCGTGCGTTGAATACCCTGCTTAAGTGCTTTCCCTGGGATGACGTAGTAGTTCTCATCTTCAAAGGCAGCCACATTCGGGAATTCTGCCGGGTCTTCCACGCTGAGGCGAAACTCAGACTGACTGGTGCGAATCCAAAGTGCCTCTTCATTTACTTCCAGGCTAATCTCTTCATCTTTGACTTCTCGTAAGATGTCATTCACCCGTTTGGTTGGTAGTAACACCTCGCCAACAGAGTCAGTTTCGACTTCAGGGATTTCGTAACGAATACCGACTTCTTGATCTGTTCCTAAGAGAGTGGCACGGCCGTCAGCGAGAGTCAGCTTCACATTTCGAAGGATCTCTTTAGGTGTTCTGGTAGGGACAACACTACCGACGATTTGAAAGGCTGCCGAGAGTCGGCTTCGAGAACATGTCAGCTTCATTGTAATGCTTCAGTTAATGACAATGGGCTTTGCAAAAGCCACTCTTTAATAAGAACTATTTAATTATTATCAGCAGTATTATCAAAGGGACTTACTTGCTGATGATAAGCAACTACTCAGAATTTGTAAGTGTATGAAAAATAGAGCTTTAATACAATTCGCAGGCAGGAAAATCACGTCGATAATTTGTTAGTTTCCAGTCTGTAGTCTGTGTCTGAAGTGTCGATGACAACAGGGTTTATGAACACCCCTTTTTGAAGAGAGAGTTCTCATCAGAGTTGTGCCGCAGTTCTCCGATTGATATCAACAACTTATCGACTTCAGGAGGCGTTGAGAGGTCCATTTTGTAGAAGACGGATAGGGTTGTTTGAAGGTGACATCTAACGATTTTGCTAATCTCTTACTTGCGTTTATCGTTTATCGTTGAGAACACTTACATTGCAAATTTTCTAAACTCTCAACGCTAAACCCTCAACCAGAATCAAAGTTGATACTGAACTGCAATTACAACTCACAACCAACGAATACAGTCGTTCAGCACATAGACCCACTTCCGATATGAATCTGCCACAGCCATTTCTGGATCGAATCACTGCTCAACTCGGCAGCGAAACTGAGACGTTTCTGGAAGCTTTACAGCGACCAGCGAATGTCAGTCTCAGGCTGAATAGTATAAAGATTCGAGCGGGAGAAAACGAGCAAGATTTGCAGCTTGAAGCGGTCCCGTGGGCAACGGATGCTTACTACCTCGCTGAGCGACCACTGTTCACCTGTGATCCATTACTGCATGCCGGTTGTTACTACGTTCAAGAACCATCCAGCATGCTGCTTGAACAGGCGATTGAATGGATCAAAAGGCGCGAGAATCCCGAGACCATTCTCGATCTCTGTGCCGCTCCCGGTGGAAAGACGACTCACCTCATGAGTTTGCTGCCTGAAGAGTCGCTGATCGTCTCGAATGAAGTTATCCGCAGCCGTGCCTGGATCCTCGCTGAGAATGTCACCAAATGGAGCGGTGCGAATACCGTCGTCACCAATAACGACCCAGCTGACTTTGGAGCGTTGGGAGAGCTCTTCGACGTCATGGTTGTCGACGCACCCTGCTCCGGAGAAGGTCTCTTTCGCAAGGACGAGGAAAGCGTTAACCAGTGGACACCAGAGAACTTACAGCTTTGCTCGCGGCGACAAAAACGAATCCTCAGCGACACCTTACCGTCTCTCAATGTCGGTGGGTATCTGGTCTATTGTACATGTACTTTTAACCCGACTGAGAATGAAGAGATCGTCCGCTGGTTGATTCAAGATGAGGGGTATCAGCTCGTCGATTTGCAATTAGATGAGTCGTGGGGATTCACAGAACTCGAAATCGACTCCGGTAAAGCTTATCAGGCGTATCCTCATCAAGTTCGAGGCGAAGGATTCTTCCTCGCGGTTTTACAGAAGCAGCGACCATCAAAGACTGTCCCGAAGTCAACTCAACAACAGAGAAAACGCAAACCGAAAAAGTCAAAACGAGGTCGCTGTACTCCGTGTGAAGACGAACCAACTCCACAAGTCCGAAAAGGTTATGAACTCACCACCAGAAGAACAGCTGAACCTTTCGAGAACTGGCTCAATGAAGAGAGAACGCTCCGCTTTATCAATCGAGGAGAACAAGTCTCAGCCTTCCCTAAAAGGTGGGTCGAAGAGTTGCTAAGGATTCAAGATCAATTGAAAGTCATCACTCTCGGTGTGCATGTCTGTGAAATGAAGAAGCATGGAGCCATCCCGGCACATGGGCTCGCACTCTCGTCGATCTTCAACCGAGAAAGCTTCCCAAGTGTTGAAGTCGATTGGCAAACCGCACTCCGCTACCTGCGACGCGAACCGATTGAAACCTCGCTCCCCGACGGAATCGGAATCGTCAGCTACCAAGGTCACCCCCTCGGCTGGGTCAAACAAATCGGTCCCCGCTCTAACAATTGGTATCCCCAAGAGTGGCGAATCCGCATGTCATTACCGGAAGAACAACTCTGGTCGATTCTGAAAAAGTAATTGACTTGGAGTAGAGATATCAGTGAGAATGGCTTTGCAGTTACCACAATGCAACGAGTTTCATAAGCCGCAGGGCGTTAGCCCCGGTTTGAATCTCTCACACGCTCAAAACCGGGGCTAACGCTCAAACGGCTAATATTGAGATATTAACTACGGGACGGTTCCTATGAAATCTCAGACAACAGCAGTTCTGGCAGTAGCTCTCTTTTCGGTTTACTCACAATTCCAGCCTACCTGTCACGCCTATTGTCCAACCTGGGATCCTGGTCCACAGACATTACGTGAGTATCACGAAGAATCAGATGTCGTTGTTTTTGGAGAGTTAATTAAGGTCGTTCCAGCGAATGAGGAACAAAAATTTGCCGGAACCTCTGCTGTTAAGATTCGGCACATCGTTAAAGATACGTCTAAGAAATATGAGATCGGAGAAATCCTGACCTTGCAGCGAGATCTCAAGCTAGCAAAAGGAGAACAACTTCTCTTAGCTGGAGAGCTTAAGCAAGAAAAGCTTAGGTGGTGGCTGGTTGAGAAGAGTTCTTCCGCTGTACAGGACTATCTATTGAATGCACCTGAGTATGCTGCAACTCCGAAAGAGCAACTCATTTACTTCCTGCAA
The DNA here is from genome assembly GCA_018659505.1 of Planctomicrobium sp. Taxonomy (GTDB): domain Bacteria; phylum Planctomycetota; class Planctomycetia; order Planctomycetales; family Planctomycetaceae; genus Thalassoglobus. The sequence goes on along the minus strand of JABJMI010000864.1, from coordinate 11,580 downwards.
TTCCTTGAGCATCAAAATCATTTGCTTGCTCATGATTCATATTTGGAAATCAACACTCAAGAGAATTGGCAGTTGATTGCGGACAATGAAGCAACTGATTTTCTTGATCGAACGGAACTTCGGCAATGGCTTGAGAAATACCGCTTTCAGCACATGGAACGAGTTGGAATGTATGCAATCATGCTAGGACACTGCGGTAATAAAACGGATGTCGTTTTCATGGAAGAAACCATTCGCGAGATGCGAGATGACTTTCCATTCGGAATCGATGGTATGGTGACCGGCTATTTACTGCTTACGGGAGACAAAGGGTTTCAGTTTCTCGACAAATCGATCCTTAACTCTCCAGATGTCGCTTTCTCTCAAAAATTTGCCGCACTGCAGGCTATGCGATTTATGCGGCAATATGAAGTCGAGCAAATCTCGATTGATCGGTTGTGTCAGTCCATGCGGATTCTTCTGGAAGATCCGAAATTGGTGGACCTTATCATTCTCGACCTTGCGAAATGGTCAGATTGGTCAATCGGAGATCGGTTAATGACGATGTATAACGACGAGAAATTTAATGCCCCAATAATCAAGCGTGCGATTGCTCGCTACTTCCTCATGGCAGACAGAAGCTGGGATGAAACCTCCAAAGAAGTAGTACCCGCATATGTCATTCAAGCTCGACAAAATATCAAGACCCTTGAAGAGGCAGACCCAAAAACAATGAAAATCGCCAGAAGATACATATTTGAATGACTCCCAGCTACATGCGTTTCTAAACAGTGATCATGCTCATTTCAGTGAGGTGATCGCTGAGGACATCGAGACACATCTATCAGAAATTCAGAAACCAGTCACTGGTTACGCAATTCTGACGGGAGAAGATGACCGGGTGGAATCTCTCGTGGCTGCATACGATTCCGCCGAACGCAGCATGCCTCTGCTGGAGCGATTATTGGGCGAAAAGTTTGACGTCCATGCGTGGCAAATGTCTCCACAAACTTTCGAGCGAGCGAATTCGATACTAGATGAGATCAACGCACAGTTTCGCTCGCTGCACCCCAAGCGTGATGATTCGGCGGAAACCGATGCCACTGAGATCACTCATGTCTATCAACTTCACCAAGCGATCATCAAAGGATTCAGTCTCGCAAAGCAGAGAGTCAAGCAGCTGCAGCGCCGAAGAGTCTTCAAGGTTTTCTGTATTCCAGATTCAATGCTGGATGTCGATTTGCGTGCGTCCAAAGAACTCAACTCAAGACTGATTCACGTATTGTATCGAGTATGGAGATGAATGCCCGAACAATTCGATTGCATCCATTTAGACTCTTTGGTTCTTGAATCGTGACACTCTATTCATACTGATCAGGTGAAGCTTAAGATAAGTCCTGCAAATCACTTCAAAAGTTCGGAATCATGAATAATCACTTCCTGAGAATCAATAACCTTTCTGCCCCCTTTCGGTTTGCACTTTGCCTTGCTTTGACATTCATGTTCTTGTCACCGACAGCTCGTGCGGATCAGCTACCAGAAGGTCTTGTCGGAGATTGGTCGCTGAATCTTGACTCAGGCATGCCTGCTTGGATGCGAGTGGTTGAAAAGGAGGGTCAACCGAAAGTCTACATCCGTTTCTACATCGGTCCAACAGGTCCGTATGATGCTGAATTGGTTGCAGGGCGGCTGAAGTTCGAAGTCAAACGGAAAAAGAAGCAGGGAGCAGCGACTGTAACGAAAGTTGATGTTGGCTTAACAAACGGAACACTGGATGGAATGATTCATCGTCAACTCGCTGATGGAACATCAGAACGGGATAAATTTACAGGCTCTAAAATTCCACCCATGCCAGCGAGTGCTCCTGATCTTTCAAAAGTTAGATTTGGTCATCCGATTGCCCTATTGAATGGGAAAGACTTGTCAGGTTGGCAACCTCATGAGACTGACAAAGTGAATGGCTGGAGCCTGGAGGACGGTCTCTTAAAAAATACAACACCCAAAACTGACTTCAGTCCCACGGGTGCTTTTGCAAACCTGAAGACGGAAGCGAAGTTTGAAGATTTCTGGCTGCATGTCGAATTTCTTGTCGAAGAGAATCGGAACAGCGGCATCTACTTGCGAGGCATGTACGAAGCGCAGGTTGTTGATCGAAACAGCCGGATGCAAGGCATTCAAGGTGTCGGCGCAATTTTCGGGACAATCGCTCCTAAATTCAACGCCGGAAAACCTGGAGGAGAGTGGCAAACGTATGACATCACCTTGGTTGATCGTCACATCACTGTGGTGTTGAATGGACAAAAAGTGATCGACAATCAGCCGGTCTCTGCACCGACCGCCGGAGCAATCCAGACGAATCCTGCTAAGCCGGGTCCGATCTACTTACAAGGTGATCATACCGCAGTGTCGTATCGAAATATGTATTTAGCGCCAGTGCTCTCGAACTGACCGAATGAGTTTTGCTTAAATAAAGCGCAGAAAATGCCGAAACATGCGTCTGCTCGATCATCATGCCGTTGCTTCTCTATGTGATTTCAGCTTAGTGGCATACTTTTCTATGTAGGCGAACGGCTGAGAACGATCTACCGGCACGCTGCGCAAGTGAGTACATCAATCCACTCGCTCGCGCGTCGTGCTTGTATTTGTTAAGCCTCTTTTGCCAATCGCTTTCAGACTATTATCGAACACCGCTGTCGAAAGGAATCGTCATGGGCCGAATTCAAATTCGAAAGTTTCTGTTAACGTGTTCGGCAGGCGCTTTATTGCTGGTTGCAGCGTGTGCCTCTTTCGAGCAGCAAGAAACGTCTCAATTCCAGCCTCAACAAAATTCTGAGGAATTTGAAGGCAGCATGCCTGAAGAGAGTCTCTCTGCAGGCATGGCTTATGATGATGTCGCAGAACCGCAAGTGTGTAGTGCCGGAGATTCGTTTTGGAAGGTCCGAGTCTTCTACGGGACGAATCGGGCGCGGAACGGAGACACCTCCGAAGCGAACAAGTTCTATTCATCCGATCTCGGCAACTTAGAGTTCGGTTACTGTGATGTCAGCATTCCAGAGTCACATGATTACGGAGAAGTCGAACGACCGAAAATATGGAAGTTTGAATTCTCGGAAGATCCCGAAAAACATGTTGTACTGCAAACCGTAACTCCCCTCTCTATCGATGACTTCGGCGCGGGGCTGTCAAGCTCGGTTGCTGAATCGGAAAGTCAGGCGGCTCTCATTTTTGTGCATGGCTTCAATGTTACATTCGCGGAAGCATCTTACCGCACGGCACAAATGTTTCATGACTTAAAGTTCACTGGGGCACCAGTCATGTATAGCTGGCCATCACATGGTGCGTTCCTCAATTACCCTTCCGATATTAGTCATGCCGATGCTTCGGAAGCGAAGTTTATCGAGTTTCTGGAAACGGTCGCTGCCAGATCGGGAGCAAAGCAGGTCCATCTCGTTGCCCACAGCATGGGGAATCGACTTGTCACGAAAGCATTGCAACGGCTTGGTGAACAGAGTGCCTATCGACAGATTCCGAAACTGAACGAAGTCATCCTCGCTGCCCCGGACGTCGACGCGAAAACTTTCCGAGAAGTGATCGCTCCTGAAATCGTCAAGGCGTCCAGCCGGGTGACGATTTATACTTCCTCAACAGACAGGGCGCTGCAGGCTTCCAAGTTGCTCCACCAAGGATCGCGCTTAGGATTAGGTGGAGATGATCTCGTCACGTTCCCGAACAACCCATTGATTCAAGTGATTGATGCAACAGGACTCGATCTCGGATTGATCACACTAGGTCACTCTGCCTACGGCGATGAATTACTCGCAGACATCAATTATGCACTCGCTGGCAAAGAACCTGAGCTGAGGAAATTAAAACCCCACAAAATCAAGCCCGCCTGGAGCATCTTCGCTTCATCCGAACCCGAGGTCGAGGTGTCACCGATCAAGACCGTTTCTGCAGAGACTGAGATTGCAGTGCCGAAGAAAAGTTTCTGGTCGAGATTAAAGTTCTGGTGATAGGGGCGTCATCGAAAGAAGGTCAAATTCACAAATTCCGATTTAAAGCAAAACGTAATAGATCAATCACAAGTAACCCTGCGTCATGTTTAACCACAGAGGACGAAGAGAACACTGAGAAAGGTTGAATTGGAGCTTAACTCACAAAATACTTTCCTCTGAGTCCTTAGTGATCTCTGTGACAAAAGATACAATCAAGGAGTTAAAGCTGATGTCTATTGGTTCTATTCCCCTTGCAATGTCAAAACCAGTTTTCGCGAGCCACCGTGGTTGCGGTGTTCGCACAGGTAGATGCCTTGCCAGGTTCCGAGTTGTAGCTGTCCTTGATTGACGGGAACGCTGACTGAGCTACCCATCATGGAGGCTTTCACATGAGCGGGCATATCGTCTGGTCCCTCACAAGTGTGAACGTAAGGGAATTCTTCGGGAACAATCGCATTGACCGACGATTCCATATCGATCAGCACATCCGGGTCAGCGTTTTCGTTGATTGTCAGAGATGCAGACGTGTGCTTGATGAAAACATGCAGCAACCCCACTTCAATCTCTGCCAACTCAGGGATCGCTTCTTTCACATGTCGAGTGATGATGTGAAAACCACGACGATAGCTCGGCAATGAAAATTGTTTTTGGGTCCAAGGCATATTCTGTTCTCAATAAGAAAAAGTAACTGTAAGTTGGGTACAGCGAAGCGTAACCCAACATTCATGCGGTTTCGAGATTGCATAAAGGTTGCATCAATTGAACAATCTTATCATTGGAACGACCAAGATGTTGGGTAACGCAATCTTTGGTAGAACATGCGATCAATTCAACACCGCGGAAGCCAATGCAATCAACATCCAATGCTAATTGGCTTCACCCAACCTACGATTACTGAGACCACGCTGGATGTTGTTTCCAGTTTACTGGTACATCCATTTTCAGAATTGAGTCAGGGCAGTTTGGTGGGTGATCTAGAATTGAAATTATCCGATCTTTCCAGAGTGATGCTTCCGTACTGATCGCTGGACATCTACTCAACATCATTTCAAGCAACAGAACTGTAGAGTAGAGACCACTATTAGAAATAAGATGTGGGCTCCTGAATGCAGCACGATCAGGCAATTCAGGCTTTACCTTCCATCTACGATCCCAGAGTCGGCAATGATGTGCACAGAGATTCCGAACATAAGCGAAATGGTGCGTAAGTTTGGAAAGTACGCGAGGTGCCAATTGGTATTCAGTGGAGATTTTCTTTCGGTCCTTCTTTTTCATTCCGGCAATCATTCTTGAAACTCCACCGAATGACATAATCTCTGTTGCGACCCAAATTGGGATATTCGGATAGTCATGATAGTTGCGTGAAAAATGCCTCACGAATAGTTCGCTTGACCTTTCAGTCTCTTCGTTCAATCGTGATAGCCAGTCGCAGTGGTTGGCATTATAGTCAAACCTGTCGTGAAAGTTCCTTGATAGAGTGTGCCCGAATGCACCATAGGTTTCACCAAAGGAATACGCCGTTGTCGTTCTGAGATCGATCTCTATTAACTCCAGAGCTTCGGTGAATAAATCACGAATTTTAGAGTCAAAGTCATACGTCTGTTTTATTTCTTCGAAGGTCGTGCCATCCACCAAAACATGACGCTGATCTTCAAATGCGAGGCAATACCCGGAAAATCGGTAGTAATTGACGTGTAGTAGAAATGACATAGCAGCTTGCTTGTCAGCGACCGTAAGCCCTCTTGATTCAAGAACGGCAACCTGTTGCTCGACATTAAGCCAAGGTTTAGAGTAATTCTGTAGATTGCTATTACTCAATAGAGAGATATTGTCAAATGTTGTGTTCTGAGAATTTGAATTAGGCGGCGGATTCTTGCTTTAATATTCCGTCTTGGAAGGAACGTCCTTCGATGATATGGATAATTTGTTGGTGACCTCGCAAGCGTCTCCAGTTCTTCGCGGCGGATTGCGCGAGCTTGTAGATCATTGCCAAGCTCGTTCTCCTGGTGCCGCTCCCTTTGGTTCGTTTATGTCGGAGGCGAACTGTCGCGAATGCTGATTCAATGGGATTGGTGGTTCTCAAATGGGCCCATTGCTCAGCTGGGAAATCGTAGAACGTAAGCAACTCATCGCGGTCTTTCTTCAGACACCCTGCGGCTCCTTCGTACTTGGCTTCATATTTCTTTAAGAAGTGATCGAAAGCTTTATTGGCATCTTCCCTAGTCGCAGAATTCCAGATTTCATGCAGGTCAGACTTGGCTCTGGGTTGAACGGATTTCGGAAGTTTATTCAACACATTGGCAGTCTTGTGCACGGTGCAGCGTTGCTCTTTCGTCTCTGGTGAAATCTTCCTCAAGGCCGCCCAGAAGCCCAAAGCACCATCAGCGATCGCCAGCTTGGGTGAGACTTCCAGCCCTCGATTCTTCAAGTCCAGAAGGAGTTCGTTCCAGCTTTGTTCACTCTCGCGGTAGCCATCCTGAATCGCCAATAACTCCTTCTTGCCATCAGGAGTCGCACCGATGACAACCAGCATACACTGCTTCTTATTCGCATCATCTTCCAGGCGAACCTTCACGTGAATGCCATCGGCCCAGATGTAGACGTACTGCTTGTCAGTAAGATCTCTCTTCGACCACTCTTCGTATTCCTGGCTCCATTTCTCTTTGAGTTTGACGATGACATTGGCACTGAGGCCTTTCGCTTGTTCGCCGACAAGAGCTTGTAACGCCTCAGCAAAATCTCCCGTCGAAACTCCTTTGAGGTACAGCCACGGAATCAATTCTTCAATGGTCTTCGACTTCTTCAAGTACGGCGGTAACACATTTGGAGAGAAGAAAACTCGGTTCTCTTTGTCCGATGACTTGTCTCGCACGCGTGGCTGCTGAACTTCCAGAGGTCCCGCTCCGGTGAGAATTTCACGAGATGGAAGATGTCCGTTGCGAACGACCTGTCGACGTCCCTGTTCGTCAACGTGTTGAGAATGTGTTGCGATGAAGTCTTCGACTTCGGCATCGATGGCTGTCTGCAACATTCGCCTGGCTCCTTCACGAATGATCTCATCGAGCGGGCTGCGAGACTCGAAGTTCGCTCGAAACGCGAGTACCTCCGGGTCGAGACTCTGATCACGAGAATCTCGTTGGACTGGTGCTTGGGTTGTGGTTGTCGTAGTCTTGTTCATGGCGTATTCCTGTGCTCATTTCGAGCCGCTGAAGGTTCAAGGTTTCAGCAGAATACGCCACCTTTCTTCATTTCAACAGAACACAACTTTCAACAATAACTCCTCAATAGATGGTCCCGCCCGATAGCGCATAAAAATACCCGCCCGAGATGCGCGTCACCATTTCTGGGATAGGCGGGGCAGGTGCGTTAGATTTAGTATCGTCCCGAAATGCTCCGAAATCAAGTGAATACTTCAGTAGTGTAACGAATACTTTTGAATATCTGTAAAATTTACATGACGTGTATGTCGCGTTTATATAACAATCTTGAGTTGCGCATGTCGCGTAAGTGTTATCATTCATTATGTTTATGTTATATCGTTTCATGAGCCCAAGCTGAGGATTCGTCTAAAAAATTAAGACATTATAAATATTCGTCCACAGAGAATGAATAACTCTCGGACATTGGTGAATGGATAAGTCTCTGTAGGGCAGGCGCAGGATGCCACTGATGAAATACTTGCAGTGAAGAAGCTTGGGACAAATCGTGGTAGCGATGTAGGTCCGCCATATGTCGCTGAATAAGTCTATTACTGAGTGAAGTACCCAGAGATTTCTCGGTATCATGTAAATAGATCCGACCTTAAAGAAACAGAAATGCGAGTGCCAGCGATTCGAGGGATCATTGACCAACTTTCGTGTAGATCCAGATGTGCTTGCAAAGGTTTGCCCTGCTCCGTTTCGACCGCAAATAGTCGATGGTTTTGGAATTGCCGGGATCTGTTTGATTCGACTCAAGCAAGCGCCGTAAGGTGCGTGAAGTTCGACCATCCGCGTAAACGGTACTTCTGACTTCTTTCCCCAATGTTCTAAAAACTGAATCAGTAAGAAGATGCGACTATTTCGAAGTCGGATGGCTTTCAATACATTCTGTCATGCTGTTAGAATGTTTTCTTCATTAAGATGTTAGCGACGTGGGGTAGGGTGAAGTTCGACGATCCACATGTACCGTGGGTTGCGCAATGAGTCGTGAAACAAAACTAACTGTTCTTCATCGGGAAAATGGAGAACGTAACCCACCTTTCCGTCAACGGATTGCTTCACCCACCCTACGGAAACTACTATCAAAAGCTATTCATAACTTAGGGCTGACTTAAGAAAGTTGGGGAGAGAAAACATTGGCAACCCCGAAAGAGAATCGCAGCTGGAAATCCGGTAAAAAGGGAGCTCGTAAAAAGAAAGCGAATCCTCAGGTTTTCGGATTGGTGCTTACTTTATGCGCTCTGGCAGCGGTTTTAATCTGGGCGATTTGGCCGCGCCCGATGGTTCAAGTCCAACTGTTTGTTATCTCCGCCGATGAAGAAGTGGAATACGATGGGAAGCGTCTCGCTCGCTACCACACTGCGAAAGTTGATAACGAAGCAGTCTTCAATGTCTTTGCCAAACTCGCTGAGCAAGTTCAGTCGGTCGTTTCAGCAAAACAGATTCCTGTTGGCAAGCTGAAAGGAATGCCTGCTGAAGATCTTGATGGTCGCAAAAGAGTTGGCATCGTCTTCCTTAACGCTTTTTCACGTGCCGTGTTGAATGATAATGATGAGGGACGGCTACAACTTCAGTTTGGATCGGATCGTCAGACGATTGGATTTGAAGAGCTCGTCCTTAAATTCGAAGAGGCAAAATTCCGCGAGGTCATTTTACTTCTTGAGGTTGCACATGAACGACCTGAAATCTCATCCGAGTTTCTGGCCATAGAAGGTCCGGCACTTCTGGAGGCAGCTGTTCAACGATTTGTGGAATCACATCCAGATTTGAAACTCACGGTCATTTCTTCGACCGCTGAATTGAATTCCAGCTATCCGTTTCTAGTAGCCGCCGAGAGTCTGCCCGATCTGGAAGAATTCGATCAAGACAGAGAGGTCATCTCAGGCACTGCGTTTGGACAAACTGTTGCAGAAGTTTTTGAAGCTGGTGAATTCTGGACGATTGATGACTTGGCAAAAGAGATCACCTCGGGAGTTGAAAATTATGTTTCGACAAACTTCCGTGGCGATCAATCTCCGCAGAGGTACGCGACTTATACTTCAGAAGAGCCGGTCGACATCATTCGAGAGAAACATACTGTTGTCGTAGAGGCAATTGTAGAAAGCGACGAAGAGGAAACGGCTGAGGAAGAAAGTCCTCCTGAAAAGAAAGAACCGGCAGACGACGTTAAGCAATCACCTGATGGGAAATTCATCGCCTTTAGGAAGAAAATTTCTGGGCTGTTAGATGGATACGAACTTAACTCATTGTCGATCAATGATCTCTTACAACTCAAGCAGTATGCCAGCGATCTGAAATACACGTTAGACCATGGAGATCTGGGTGCTTTCGGCACCATTCTCGACCAGGGCGAGCGACTCATCCTGCAAGTCCAATCGGCTGCGAAGTCGAGTTCGGACATCCAACAGAAAGAAGAACTTCAACTTTGGATTCCACCGATTGATGTTCGGAATGGAGGTACAAGCGCCTTTTTCAGTGCCGTTCTCGCTGAGGTCAATGATGGTGAAGATCAACGCAGCCCTCAGGTCGTAGAGAAACTCAAGACACGTGAGTCGAGAGATCAACTTCTGTTGTCATTTCTGTCTGTTTGCAAGCATGCTCAAGAAGAAATTGAAGTCGACACTCCCGAGGCAAAAATGCAACGGGTTGCACAAATTCAGGATTGGAGAAAGTTCTTTCAGCGACTCGCCAAAAAAGCGGGTTGGCATGGTTCGGAGTGGCCTCATCAGTTTCTCTTAGCGTCCGATTTGCTGCGAGGGATCAACGATGACTGGACAGACTCCCAGTTCGCTGCTTTCTTAAATATTCAGTTACATAGAAGCGAGGGGCTACTTCTCGCATCGGGTTGGAAAGCAGATGGATCAAATCGTCTTTATCAAGACACATTCAAACTCATTGAACCGCAATTGAAAGAATTGTTAAAAGAAACAACAGCTGCCGAACGAAGCTTTCTGCTTGGACAGACTGCGACAGGAATTCTGGAAACGCATCTCCTTGCCGCCGAGAAATCTCTCGCTGAAATCGATCAGATCCTTGGCGAAGCGGGTGATCGATACGATTTTTTGACTCAACGGCGATTAAAGATCTTTGCAGCCATTGGACCGATCGCTCTTCAGCATAATTCCATTATCCTGTCGCCTGAACAGTTGCAGTCATTAAGTAAACTCTCGGCGTCCGACTTACTGATTTTTTCAGCTGTCAATTTCCCGCAAGCTTCATTTTCGCGTGAAGTCTCGAGTGATGACGCCCTGGCATTACTACAAATGACAACCAAGCTGACCACTCAATCTCCACGACAACTTATCAACGAGACTGAACTTGCAATCAACCGATTTCGAGAACTCTCTGACACCGAGCAAGTGTTAACTGCTGTTGAAGAGTTTCAATCTCCGATGGTCCATCAGGGGATTTGGTTAAGCTTCTGGTCGATCCGTTCTTTACAGGCGTTGAGCAACAAAGCAATTGGTGCAGAGTTAATGGACGCTTGGCTTGAACTTGTGCAATCCATTGCTGATGAAAAAACGCCAGAAACAATTTCTGCTAAACGAGCAGTGCTGGCAAGTCTGCTCCAGGAGAATTGGCAGTCTCTCTCAAAGAACCCGATTGTCACGTTTCAGCCTGTAAACTTTGAAGGAGTACGGTCTCTCGTTTCAACAGATCTTGAGCGGCACGCACATTTCGCAGGCAGTCGCTACTCAGGGCGTTACAGAAGAATCTTTGAAGAATCGCCTTCTTCGACAAAGGTGACCAGCTTACAACCAGTCGCAGGAGAACTCAAAATCTCCAGCGGCACAACAAATTTAGGACTTCAAATCCCTGATGGGACTTTACTTTATTACTACCCTGATGGCGTACGATTACAAAATCCGAACTTCCGAGACGTGAATGGCTGGCAAGTCGGACCTTGGAGTCAGGCACAATCAAACCTTAAAGCAACTTCTAAATTTAGAGGGACAGCGAATCCGGTGATCGCTGTCGTCGATCAAGAGGGCATCGTGCAAGATTTCCAGAATCTTCATGTGGGTGTTGCTTTTGAGGCGACAGGTTGGAAAGTTCGCTTCTTGTCGAAAGGGGTCAGACTTCCTGAGATTGATCTCTCGGATGAGGAAAAGGTCATTACATTACCTCCTCAAACTGGGGAAGAACCGTTACCGATCACGGTGATGCTACTTCAGCCGGAAAGCTCCTTTGCGAAGTCTGTGATGGTGAACATTGCCACGTTAGACGAATCTGGTGAACCAGAAAGTCGACTGTGGCCACAATTTCAAGAGCTCCCTCTCGATGGAGAAACGAAGAGTGTTGAAATCCCACTCACACCTGCTGCCCCCGAAGGTGAACCCAGTCCGGTCCAGATTCCAGAAAATGGCTTTGATTTCACAAAAGGAATAGCATTTATCGTTCGACCC
>JABJMI010000861.1 GCA_018659505.1 Planctomicrobium sp. | reverse complement strand
GCGAAAGCAAGCTTGGTGAGAGCATCAGTCTGTTGAGCATTCAGTTTGTAACCACCATGGCGACCGACGGCTTCCATAAGTTGGTCGAAGATGCTCTGAACTGCGAAAACTTCTTTCTCGCCAATACAAAGTAAGTTGTTGTCGAATGCTGCCCCTGCCACGATTGACTTAGCTGCGTTTTCGATGTCTGCGGAATCGTCGACTACAACTGGAGGATTCCCCGGACCAGCGACCACGGCTCGTTTCTTCGCACCTAATGCAGCACGACCAACTGCCGGTCCACCTGTTACGCAGAGCATACGGACATTGCGATGATGAAAAATTTCGTTGGCAGATTCAATTGTCGGGTTGCCGATGATTGTGATGAGATTCTCGATGCCGATTTTCTCTGCAATCGCTTTATTGAATGCTTGAACACCTTCGCAAGCGATGTTCTTTCCTGATGGATGCGGATTGAAGATGATACTGTTGCCGGCAGCGACCATATTCACAATGTTGCCTGCCAGCGTTGGCAGCGAGTGAGTCACCGGAGTGATGGCTCCGATGACACCGAATGGGGCACGTTCTTCGAGAGCGATTCCGTGGTCGCCACTGAAGCAGAGAGGTCGGAACCACTCGATGCCCGGAACCTGCTTGATGATTTTCAGCTTGCCGATCTTATGATCGAGGCGACCAATTTTGGTTTCGTTGAACTCTTTCGTTCCCCACTCTTCAGCCCGAGCTTCGCACATTGTCTTGACGATATCGATGACGGTGGCACGGTCTGCCATCGATTTATTTTTCAACTGTTGAAAAGCACCATTCGCAGCTGCAACTGCTTCGTCAACAGAACTGAAAACACCGTAGTTTCCACCGCCACTGAAACCATTTGAAGCGGCACTTGGTTGCGTCGCTGTCCCGTTGGAGACAACAGGAATGCCGTTCGGGTTTGATTTCGCTGCGGGTGCTGTGCCGTTCACTTGCTTAGGGGATTTCCCCAACTCAGCGAGGACTTCTTCAACGACTGATCGAATTGTATTTTCAGTTGCGTTCATATTTCTAATTCCCGATGGGGAGAGATTTGATATTTAGCCGGACACTTGAAGTATCCGGCAAAACATTCGTTTTATGAATATGTTTGTTGTGTTTCGGCGTAGTGTTTGAATCGGGTTTCGCTGGGGAAGTTCGACAGCATGAACAGTAAAAATACGCTCGCGATTCCTAATGACCACCAGTTTTGTTCGATAATGTAGGCAACGATGTTCATGACACACGCACCTTGCAACAAAGCGTATTGCACGATGATATGTGTTAGTTTGATGTGATACGGTTTCATTTCGGGAGTCGACCATGTGGGGTTGTAACCCGGTCGCTGTTCCATTCTTTCTGCCGACATGAAATTTGAAACAAAGAAAAATATGAATAACTCTGGCAATGATGTTGCTGCCATGATCAGGCTTATCAATTGATCTTGGTCTCCGCCACGGTTCATTTGCTGCGCAATAAACCAAGCGATTCCCGCAAATGTCAGGGCGCCGAGAATCATTGCAAAAGCGATTATCTTGGCGACTCGTACGACTTCTTCCGGGCTCTGGAACTGTTTCGCCATCTCATTCGTCCCCGGCATCGTAAACGGGACTATTCGAAACTCGTACGTTGTCAACGATCCCGATGATGGCACAATCAATCGGCAATGTTTTTGTATCTTCTGTAAACCGTGCGCTCGAACCTTGCACGATGAGAACCACTTCCCCTTCACCGGCTCCAACGGCATCGACAGCGATAAATGTTCGCCCAGTTGGTTTGAGCGAATCTCTGTTCTCTTCATCAATCCGCAACGGTTCCACAATCAGCAACTTTTGGCCGACCATGGAGCTGACTTTGTGAGTTGATGTGACGTTACCAGTTATTTTTGCTAGGAACATTCTGTTCTCGTTTAGCGTTTAGCGTTTAGCGTTTAGGAATTCTTACGCCAAACTTGACCGAAGTCTGCTGAGCATTTTTGCCAATCGGTCTGCAAATTTGTAAAGTCGTTGATGGTCATCTGCTGTTAGAAACTGACGCTCTATTGCGATCGCTAATTGAGAAACAGTTTCCATTAAAGATCCATATGCAATATGAATGAAACGAGTGAAATCCTTGTTAGATTCGCGACCACTTCCTTCAGCGATATTTGACGATACGGAAACGGATGCTCGTCTTAACTGGTTGGTCAACCCAAACCTCTCATCGTTTGGGAAGTTTTGTGTGACATCGTAAATTGCTCCCGAATATTGAATGGCAACTTGCCAGACATCCAATTTTTCAAATCCAAACATTAGTTTGCACCTCAACGCTAAACGCTCAACCCTCAACGAGACTCGCTGTCTGCCTTGCAACGACCAGTTCTTCATTAGTTGGCACGATCCAGATTTGGACCTGGCTTTCAGGTGTTGAGATGACTCCTTCTGTTCTCGTTGATGCGTTTTTCTTGAGGTCGAGTTGAATGCCGGCGTAGGTCATTTCTTCGCAGGCTTTGGCTCGGATGATGTCGCCGTTCTCTCCGATGCCGCCGGTGAAGACGATGGCGTCAGCTCCGTTGAGAACTGCTAGGTATTGCCCGATGTACTTCTTGATCTCCGCGGTATAGACATCAAGGGCGAGTTGAGCCTGTTGATTCCCTTCGGCGGCTGCGATTTCGATATCGCGACAGTCGTTGGAAACACCGCTCATGCCGAGTAAACCTCCCTTGGAGGAAAGTTCGTCAAGGAGTTCGTCGTAGTCTTTACCGGTCAATCGTTTCACTAATCGCAGTGCGAATGGATCGAAATCGCCGACACGGTTGTTCTGCGGTAAACCAGATTGAGGAGTCATTCCCATTGAAGTCGATTGAGACTCACCGCCCAGCATTGCACAGATGGAACTACTGCCGCCCAAGTGACACGAGATCACCTTGGCGTTGACGTTCTGTAGCAGTTCAGCCATGCGCGTTCCGATGAAACGATGGCTCGCACCATGGAAACCCCAGCGACGAACTTCGTACTTCTCTGTCCAATCACTCGGGACAGAATAGGTTCGATACTTCGCAGGAATGGTTTCGTGAAATGCCGTTTCCAGAGCAGCCACAAGCGGGATGTTCGGAAACGATTTCTGCAACTGCCTCATTGCTCGCACGTACGGAGGGTTATGAGCAGGAGCGACGTCAGCCAGGTTCTCCATCGCTTCGAGGAGTTCTTCGTTGACGAGTTTGATACCGCTCAACTTGCCAGCGAAGACAGCTTTGAATCCGATGGCTGCGACTTCATCAACTGAAGTGAGGCACCCATTCTCTGCATCAGTCAACTGGTCGAGACACATCTGCACAGCAGCAGCATGATCCGGAATTCGCTTCTGTTCATCAGCTGAGAAATCACCAATCTCAACAGAACAGTTCGAATCAGCATCTTCGCCAATGCGGTCGATTCCTCCACGTGCCAATTGTTGTTCGGTTTCCATGTCGAACAATCGGTACTTGAAGCTCGTCGATCCGAGATTTGCAACCAGAATTTTCACTTATGCACTCCGTTTTGCCGGACACTTTAAGTGTCCGGCTAAATTAGAATTTCTCCATTAAGCCATTTGCGGGACGTGGCAGAATGTGTGCACTCACAAGTTCACCAACTCTGGCAGCGGCAGCGGCACCAGCATCAACGGCAGCACGGACAGATCCGACATCGCCTTGAATGATGGTTGTCACGTAGGCGCCACCGATTTGGATTTGCTTAACGAGTGAGACATTTGCCGATTTGAGCATTGCATCTGACGATTCGATCGTCGCGATCAGCCCTTTGGTTTCGACCATACCAATTGCTTCGTTCATCTTGATTCCTTGATCAAAGAGAGTTTTTTGTCTGAGCGTGGTCACATGAGCATCCACGTTAATGACTGAAATTATTTAGCAGAAGATTTTTTAGCAGCGGGTAGAATCGCAACAAGTTCTTCGTGTGGTCGTGGAATGACCTGCACGCTGACGACTTCGCCAATTTTGCTAGCAGCACCGGCTCCGGCATCGACAGCAGCTTTCACAGCAGCGACGTCACCAGTCAAGAAGATGGTCACGAGTCCGCTACCAACTTTTTCCCAACCAACCATTTCGACGTTGGCAGCTTTGAGTGCAGAATCAGCTGCTTCGATGAGACAGATGAGACCTTTAGTTTCAATCATTCCGAGTGCTTCGGAAACTTTAGCCATGATAAGTTACTCCAGTTAAAAAGGGATCAAGGGGGTGGGAGATGGGCAAGGGACGAGTGGCAAGGGGCAAGGGGAAACCGTTTTCCCTCAACTCTAGACTCTCAACCCTCAACTTTTATGTATGACAGCCGCAGGAGCTGTCGTTGATTGTTTGTAGTTCGACGTTGGTGGCGTTCGTTAAATTAACGGCGTTGCCTTCGTCGGTGTCCAAGTGGACTTCCAATTTGATTTTGTCGTCTCCGCCACGTACGGAAACATTTTCTAGCACAGTCGTGCAGCTGGGTGATTCAATTCGCAGGTTCATTAAGTCTTTGTCTTTGACACCATGTGCAAGCATATCTGCAGGCGACATGTGAACGTGTCGCATCGCACGAATCACGCCTTCGTGAAGTTCAAGGCTGCCGGCAGGTCCGACGATGAGGCAGCCAGGTGTTCCCTTTGTGTCACCACTGATTTTGACTGGCAGGTCAAGACCGAGTGAGATTGCATCGGTGAAAGCGAGTTCAACTTGTGACGCTCCACGACAAGGACCGAGAACACGAACTTCTGGCAGCATACGACGACGAGGACCGACGATCGCGACAGTCTCTTCAGCGGCGTAGTAACCATCTTGGTAGAGCCACTTCATCGGCGTCAACGTGCGTCCCTTGCCGAAGAGAATCTCAACATGCTCCTCGGTGAGGTGACAATGTCTGGCAGAAATATTGACTTTCAGTGGATTCGGTTTGCCAGATGCTGGTTGAGGGATTGGTGAAGTTGCTGGAGCAGCACCACCGAGTTGACGACTCAACACGGCTCGAACGACTTGTTCGACATCGGTTCGAGCGATTGATGAATTTGCGATAGACATGTAGGAAAGACTCCAACTTCAACGTATGTAATGTTTTGCCGGACACTTAAAGTGTCCGGCATCACTATTCTGCGATGACTAATTCAATTCCGTGATCTTGAATACGAATTCGCCACTCTTCGGTGATTCCGCTGTCAACAACCATTTTGCTCACAAGGTTCAACGGTCCTAAATGAGCCATTTCTGAATGACCAAACTTTGAACTATCAGAGACAACAATCACTTCATCGACCGACTCAATCATCTGCCGCTCTGTTTGTGCCAACAAGGAAT
>JABJMI010000441.1 GCA_018659505.1 Planctomicrobium sp. | reverse complement strand
CTTCAAGCAGACCGGTCTATTCTTCGTAGAGAACTGGAAATCTGGTGGGACAACTCGGCATCACTCACTCGCCGACATCCATGATGGGACATCACAAACGTTTCTTGTCACAGAAAATGTTAGAACGGGTTACGACCCCGATGTGACCATCGCAAACTTCGCTGCTCCAGATCCTCTCCGCAGTTCTTTCTTCATCGGTAACCCTTGCCGAGACGCAAGTTGTTCCATTGGGAACGTCGATTATTCCCTTTGCAATGCAGGTCAGAATCGAATCAATAGTGGGCTGTGGAGTCCAGAAGGGCATTCTCCTGTTCCGAACAGCTTTCATCCCGGTGGCGTCAATATGGCTTACGCCGATGGTCACGTAAAGTTCATCTCAGAGCAAATGAATGGAGAGGTCTATGCTGCGTTGGCAAGTCCTCAAGGGCTTCTTCTGAATGGAATTCCGCTACAACAAGTTACTGTTTCGGGAGGCGACTTTTGACTTTTAGCTGCTTAAGCGCCAGCAATCTTTTCTCGGAAGAATCGCGAATAGTAATTCTTTTGATGCCTAATTTCCGTCGAGGCAAAACAATCCGATGAATGTGTTCGATAGTGTTTCACGAGTTAGGGCATGCTTTGGTACGGACAATCAAAAAGAACCCAATGTGAATCGTGTGAAACGTATTAGTGGTCGAACCGGGTTGGTACTCGCAGGACTGCTGGTTGGGCTTTCTCTTTGCGAAATCATGATACGAATTGGCGTCTGCCTCTCTTCCGGGTTGCACGCAACTGTTAACTTCGGCGAAGTGAATCAGTTCAGCGAGCATAAGAATTTTGAGTCTTACTTAAAAACTCAGGGAGTTCACATCCGTCCTCACCAGGAGTGGCGTGGTTATTGGACGAATTCTTTAGGATTTTATGATCGCGAATTCGAAATTCACAAACCGGATAATTTGCTGAGGATCTTGTCTTTAGGCGATTCATTTTGTTACGGGATGGTTCCATACACAGAAAACGTTCAGACACTGCTGGAGGAGCGTCTGAATTTTTGGTCTGAAACAGTAGACATTGAGGTACTGAACTGCGGGGTCGCTGCCACAGGAGTGGAAGATTACCAGAAGCTTTATCACTACGCTGAATCCCGCTTCAATCCAGATGTGGTTTTGCTTCACTTTTATCTTGGAAATGATGGACCTGATCCTTTTCAGCAATATGAAACGACAGTTAGGGAGACAAGCCGTTTCAGGTCGTACCTATGGCTTTTAATACGGAATCAGATACGTATTTCCAGGGCTGTAGAAAAATCTAATATGTTGTCGCACAACGATGACGCCAATGTACGTGGAGAGGTCGCTGTCGGAGGAACTCGCCTGTCAAATTCACCCGACTATTCCGACGTTCATCCTGAAATCGCAGGACCACGATTCAAAGAGGAGGCTTTTGAAGAGATATGCATGGTAGAAGCATGGCGGTTCTATTCGAAACGTACAAATTCTGACGAATCCTGGAGCGGTATATTGGATAATATTTCCAAAATCCATGAGGAGGCGATTAGCAATGGGCAAATGTTTTCAATCGTCTTATATCCATCGCTATTACAAATGGACGGTGACCTCTTCCGACGAAGCGTTCAAGCTGCATGTGATACGTCTCCAATGCTAGCTGTTCCAGACGATTTCAATCAATCTTATCCAAACCGAGTCCTCAAAGACTTCTGTGACTCTCAAGATATTTCCTGTTTGGACCTCACACAATCGTTGAGGAAAGAACATCGACGTTCCTTAAAACCATTTTACACATCCCGTGATACCCATTGGAATATCCTTGGAAATCAGACAGCATCTGAAGTTGAAGCTCAACTAGTGTCTGAGTGGTTGAGTCATCGCGTTGAGCAAAATGCAAAATCTCAAAGTACAATTTCGAATTGAGAATGTGGACATACCGCAACGGACAAAACCGTTTGTGTTTTTCATTTGGCTTACCAAAGACAGCTTCATTTCAACAACAGAGATTCGAAATCGATTCGATTCAATTCACTCCAGCAACAATCTTGCGTACAACAGGATCTTCCTCTTAGAAACTTCAAACAAATGTCAATGGATCAGTTTTAGTTTCGTGGTAAATGAATGCACTCGTCGAAATCTAAATCCAGGTTTGAACTTGTTAGACCTGCCACCTTTCTTGTCGGTATCTGTTTCTTGGGAGCAGTACTCCGCTTGCACCACATTGGTGATCGCAGCTTTTGGCTTGATGAGGCATTCTCTTGGACAATGGCGAGCCAACATTCAGTTCACGAGATCTTCCTCAGGTCTACCAACGATTTTAATCCACCACTTTATTACATTTTCTTGAAATACTGGATCTCCCTATTTGGGGACAGTGAATTTTCCCAGCGAGGGCTTTCTGTTGCTTTTGCCATCGCAACGATCGTCTCGGTCTATTTTCTTTGTCGAGATGCGTTTCCAGAAGAAAATCGTCCAAGCAATAAACACAAGACCGCGAGTCAGCATGAAATAGGGCTTGTTGCAGCTGCTTTTACAGCGGTAAGTGCAAGTCATATCCAATGGTCGGTGGAGACCAGAATGTATACACAAGGAACATTCCTGGCTGTTCTATCTACCTGGGCACTGCTTCATTGTGTCAAAACGAATGCAAGTTCTCTCACCTGGAAGTTGCTCTATACGCTGTCTGCTACAGCCTTATTGTATACTCACACATTTGGGATCTTTACAGTTTTTGGACAGGCTTGCTTTGTGTGTGTCCTATTACTGAACCAGAGGTATTTTAAGACGGAGTCGCAGCCTCTAACCGAGACTGTTGAAAATAGCCAAGTCGCCATTGACGACACATCTTGTTTCACAACGATTCGCCAATTTTGTTACATGTATTTTGTCGTAGGAATTGCATGTGCTCCTTGGGCATATGTACTGTTAGGGCAGGCTCAGCGGGCGAAATCGGAATACTGGATTCCTGCGATGGATGCCTGGACGCTTCCTACAACCTGGGCACAATTGATTGCTCCGTCAAATCATTTACCACAATTTATGAACCACACGTTTTCGATGATTATTTCCATCGGGACATTAACAATATTGATCGTCTATTTCGTCATCGCAAGATCTGCTGGTGCGAGACTCGTGGTGACGATGCTGCTGCTGCCAATTGTTTGTGCATCGATTGTGTCGCTGCGATTTGTACCAATTATAATGCCCAAGCATCTTTTGATCGCGTTTTTGTTTTTCATCTGCATTGGATCGTACGTGATTTGCTTAGTCCCATCGCAATCACTACGCAGAGGAATTGTACTCATCCTACTTGGAGACTGCTTGTACCTGCACTATTGCTACCAAGAAGAATTAGATGTCAGTTCACGTCCTGGAATACGCAAGATCACGGAAATTGTGCACGACAACTTTCGCGACGGAGATTCCGTGGTCGTAAAGAATCCGGCGATGTTGTTCAGTTCGCGATATTACTTTCGGGAAAACACGATCAAGCCGATGCTGTTAAAGAACACTAAGATCGCCAGCTATTCAGGATTAGCGCTGATCGACTCCACGGACCAAATCCTTAATAAAGAATTGCGAGATGCGGACGTACTCAGAGTCTGGGAAATCGATTCAACAGGTTTTGCGGAGTAAATTGGCTCTGTTTTGTTATTGAGCGGGTGTGAATCCCGTCTGGGTAATCGTTAGCCACGAGCCCGGTATCGAGTGTTGCGACTGACTTATAAGTGACCTGCCATCGCCTTGATGGTGGGTCGTGTTCCGAGAG
>JABJMI010000301.1 GCA_018659505.1 Planctomicrobium sp. | reverse complement strand
TCCTCATGCGCTAGAATTCTATTCTTGCTCACTTTCTACGAAAGTGATCGTCTATAAAGGGATGCTGACACCGGATCAGATGCTCAACTATTTCGAAGACCTTTCGGATGAGGATTTCGAATCACATCTGGCGATGGTTCATAGTCGCTTCAGTACGAATACCTTCCCCTCTTGGGACCGTGCTCAACCGTTAAGATTCATGGCTCATAATGGTGAGATCAACACCGTCAAAGGAAACAGTAACTGGATGAATGCCCGTCAGGGTGCGATGAAATCCGAAGCGTTTGGAAATGATCTTAAGAAGCTGTTTCCAATCATCGAACAGCATTGCAGCGACTCGGGTAACTTCGACAACGCGATGGAATTTCTCTATCAATCAGGGCGAACTTTGCAAGAAGTTGCCATGATGATGATTCCTGAAGCTTGGCAAAATCATCACGAAATGAGTGACGATAAACGCGCGTTCTATGAGTATTTCTCGTCGATTCAAGAGCCTTGGGACGGCCCCGCCAGTGTCTCCTTCACTGATGGTCATTTCATTGGTGCTTGCCTTGATCGAAATGGTTTGCGTCCAAGTCGATATTATGTCACACATGATGATCGTGTTGTGATGGCGAGCGAAGTCGGTGTTCTCGATATCGAACCTGATAACGTCAAATCAAAAGGTCGGCTTCAACCGGGAAAGATGTTCCTCGTCGACTTCGAAAAAGGGATACTTATTTCCGATGAAGATCTCAAGCATGAGGTCGCTGGGAGTCGTCCCTATGGAGAGTGGCTCAAAGAGCAACGGCTTGAGCTTGATGAGTTGGTTGAGCAATGGAAAGATAACAAAGGTGAGCGGGAACGCGTTGCTCCTGAAGATCTTTTGAATCAAATGCAGTCTTTCGGGTATACCACCGAAACAATGCAGTTCATGCTGATCCCGATGCTTAATCAGCGAAAGGATCCAATTTATTCTATGGGTGATGATGCGTCTCTCGCATGTCTGTCCGATAAACCACGTTTGCTGTACGACTACTTTAAGCAGTTGTTCGCACAGGTTACAAATCCGCCGATTGATTCAATTCGCGAAGAAGTGATCATGTCGTTGGAGTGCTACATCGGACCAGAAGGAAATCTCCTGGATACAACCGAGAAGCAAGCCCACCGATTGCGAGTTCCGCATCCAATCCTGACCGATAAAGAAACGGCTGCGATCAAATCGCTCGATGGATATCGCGGTTGGAAGACCAAAACGATTGATACCACCTGGGCGAAGTCCGATGGTAAGGATGGTCTGTTACCAGCATTGAAGAGTATCTGTCAGCAAGTCGAAGATGCCATTGAAGAAGGATTCGATCTCGTCGTTCTCTCCGACCGAGCTTGTAGCGCCGAACGAGTCGCGATCAGTTCGTTACTCGTGACTGGAGCAGTTCATCACCATCTCGTGCGACAGGAAAAACGGACGCAAATCGGTATCGTTCTCGAATCGGGTGAAGCTCGCGAGGTTCACCACTTCTGTTTGCTCACCGGTTACGGTGCGGATGCGATCAATCCATACCTTGCGTTCGAAGCCATTCGCGACGCCAAAGATCATGGACACCTCAAAGATAATTACGACGAAAAGAAAATTGTCCGTACTTACCGAAAAGCTGTCTACAAAGGCATGCTTAAGGTGATGGGCAAGATGGGCATCTCGACGTTAGCATCTTACAAAGGTGCTCAAATCTTCGAAGCTCTCGGGTTGGCTGAAGATGTCATCGACATGTGTTTCCGAGGAACAGCAAGCCGTATTCGCGGTGTTGATTTTGACATCCTCGCTGAAGAACACCTGCGTCGCCACGAACTCGGTTTCCCTACGCGTAATGAGTCGAAGCCTCTCCCGGTTCTGCCGAATATGGGCTTGGTCCATTGGCGGCATGATGGTGAGAAACATGCCTGGAACCCACTTTCGATTGCAGAGATTCAACAGGCGGCTCGTGCCGGAGATCAAAACGCTTACAAGCGTTTTGCCGAATTAACGAACCAAAGCGAACAACGCCAAGGAACTTTGCGCGGTCTCTTGCAATTCAAGAAAGGGAACCCTGTCCCAATCGAAGAGGTCGAGGCAGCCAAGGAAATCGTCAAACGCTTCTGTTCAGGTGCAATGAGCTATGGGTCGATTTCGGCTGAAGCACATGAGACGATGGCGATCGCCATGAACCGTCTTGGCGGCAAAAGCAACACTGGTGAAGGGGGAGAAGATCAGGCTCGCTTCAACACGATGCCGAACGGTGACAGTAAACGCTCTGCGATCAAACAAATTGCTTCTGGTCGTTTTGGTGTCACGTCGTGGTATCTCACGAATGCTGATGAGTTGCAGATCAAAGTTGCCCAAGGTGCAAAGCCTGGAGAAGGTGGAGAACTACCCGGCTTCAAGGTTGATAAGATCATCGCAGCCACTCGTAACTCCACTCCCGGAGTAGGACTCATTAGTCCGCCACCGCATCACGATATTTATTCAATCGAAGATCTTTCGCAATTGATTTTTGATCTGAAGAATACGAACCCTTCCGCTCGCGTCAGTGTGAAATTAGTCTCTGAAGTGGGAGTTGGAACAATCGCAGCCGGAGTGGCAAAAGGTCACGCCGACAAGATCCTCATCTCCGGTGACGGCGGAGGGACTGGTGCATCGCCACTCACCTCGATTAAGCACGCCGGACTTCCATGGGAACTCGGCATCGCTGAGACTCATCAAACATTAGTCATGAACGACCTGAGATCGCGCGTCGTCCTGGAAACAGACGGACAGATTAAAACCGGTCGGGATGTTGCTATCGCTTGTATGTTGGGAGCTGAAGAATTCGGACTGGCGACAGCTCCGTTGATTGCATTGGGCTGTATCATGATGCGTAAGTGCCATCTCAACACCTGCCCGGTTGGGATTGCTACTCAAGACCCTGAATTGCGAGCGAAGTTTAAGGGACAGCCGGAAAGTGTGGTTAACTACCTATTTATGGTCGCAGAGGAGTTTCGAGAAATCATGGCGGAGCTTGGCTTCCGAACTGTGAACGAAATGGTCGGTCGCTGTGATCTCCTCGAAGCGAATCCGAACGTCGATCACTGGAAAGCGAAGAACCTCGACTTCTCGATGATTCTCACCCGTGTCAAAAGCCCGTATCAGAATGCTGGCACGTATTGCCAACGCTCTCAAAACCATGACCTGGAGCAAACACTGGATCAGTCTATTCTGATTCCACAATGTATTGATGCCATTAAAGAAGGCAAACAAGTTCGACTTGATGTTGATATTCAAAACATAGATCGTGCATTCGGGACGACTCTCAGCCACGAGGTCTCCAAGCATTGGAAAAGTAAAGGTCTTCCTGAAGACAGCATCCACTTGACCTGCCGAGGTTCCGCTGGGCAGTCCGTTGCTGCCTGGGCAACCAAAGGGGTGACCATCGAAGTGATCGGCGATGGCAACGATTACTGCGGTAAAGGACTTTCTGGCGGGAAATTGATCATCTATCCACCTAAGGACAGTTCATTCGAAGCCGAGGATAACATCATCATCGGAAACGTGGCTCTGTATGGAGCAACCGGTGGGGAAGCCTACTTTCGAGGGATCGCCGCTGAGAGATTCGCCGTTCGTAACTCCGGTGCGACGACTGTCGTTGAAGGAGTTGGCGATCATGGTTGTGAATACATGACAGGCGGAAAAGTTGTCATTCTCGGTGAGACTGGTCGCAACTTCGCTGCGGGTATGTCGGGTGGAATTGCGTATGTCTGGGATCCTGACAAAAAACTTCTTGAGAACTGCAACCTCGAACTTGTTGCACTCGAACAAGTTGAGACAGCCGACGAAATTGCGGATCTCAAAGAGATGATTGAAAAACACCAGAACTACACAGGCTCCACAAGAGCGGCTCGGATTTTGGATTCGTGGGATACGAGTCTTGGCAAAATCGTTAAAGTCATGCCACAAGATTACAAACGGGCACTGGAAGAATTGGCGAAAGAAGAGGCGGCGAAAACAACCGTCGAAAAAGCGTAACCATCTTCAGCCAGAGACTCAGATGTTGTGAACGAACCATTTCAACGTCTCATTTCATTGGCTTCGATGTGTTGTGCCGCAAATCTTCCACATTATTTGATATCACTACTGACTGCTGAGTAAAAGAACATGGGTAAGCCAACAGGTTTCAAAGAATATCCTCGCCAAACAGCGACCGAGCGTTCACCGAAAGAACGTCTCAAAGACTGGAAGGAATTTGCAAATCCCATCGAGTTGCCAATCCTGAAAAAGCAGGGCGCTCGTTGTATGGATTGTGGAATTCCATTTTGTCATACCGGGGACATGCTCGCTGGGATGGCTGCTGGATGCCCGTTGCATAATCTTATTCCTGAATGGAATGACCTCGTTTACCATAATGATTGGGAAGAGGCTTTAGATCGTTTACATAAAACGAACAACTTCCCGGAGTTCACCGGAAGAGTTTGTCCCGCACCCTGCGAAGGTTCTTGCACACTCGGCATCAGTGAGCCTCCAGTCGCAATCAAAACGATTGAACGAAATATCATCGACCGTGGTTTTGCGGAAGAATGGGTGAAACCAAATCCAC
>JABJMI010000859.1 GCA_018659505.1 Planctomicrobium sp. | reverse complement strand
GACATGAGGCGTATTCACAGAGGTTTCCGTTTCTTTCAGATGTCGTTCTGCAACGCGGTGTCATCGACTTGTCTAAGAGCGTCCCCAAAGAGGACGTTCACCTTGTCTCACCGACGGCCAATCTTGTTGCGTCTCCCGAATTGCACGACTCACTGATTCCACTGTTCATCAAAGCGGCGACATTAACACACGAGCGAGGGGAACGTCTCATGCGTTCTGAAAAGTTCCCTTCAACTGACTTCATCGAGTTTCCATTAAACGAATCAGCCCGCCTCTACTTCGAGTCGGGGCCACCGTTGCTGCAGAAGTATTTGCCGTTCTGGCTGGCATCATTTGTTGACCGAGGGAAAGTGCTACTTTTGCCGTTGATCACTCTGATCTTTCCACTCTTCAAGATCGCTCCGCCAGTGTATCGCTGGCGAATTCGCTCGCGGATTTATAAATGGTACGAATTGCTACGGGCAATCGAAGCCAATCTCAAGCCGGGAACATCGCGTGATATCCTCTTGCATCAAATTGACGCAGTAGCGGACATCGAGAAGGAACTCGATGATCTCAGTTCGGTACCATTATCCCATATGGAAGAGTTCTACAACCTACGATTACATGTCGAACTCGTACGAGGTCGTGTCAAACGCTTGCTGGAAAAGGACGCCACACTTCAAGGTTAATGTGTCCCCTCGTACAAGTGAAGGCGTATCTCTTGATGTGTATTTCAAAGTCACCTGCGATCAAGCAGACACTGGCACGAGCGAACAAATTCAGCCGGAACGGTGGTCTGCATCAAGTGACTTAATTTTCACTTCCACGTGGATTTGAACCAAGGTATCTGGAGACAACCTGACCGAGTTGTGCTCCGACAGTCATGTAGCCTTTTTGAGTACTATGGGGCGTGTTCCATACTGTTTCCAAGGTGGTCGAGAGAACGTGTTCTGCCGTGTGATTTCTGACCCAATTGGCACTCATTCGATTTCGTTCTTCTTCTGTACGCACGTAGGTCGCAAACTTGTATCCCGGTTCTAACTGTAAAGGTCCAGAGATTGAGTTCTTAGAGATCGCTAACCAAAGTGCGTGGTTTTGCTGTTGAATCGTTGGGAGCTTTTCAATATCCATCGGTCCAAAGAAGTAGGGACGACGTTCGCTGCTTCCTGGATTATGGAGATCAACGAACACGTCGAATCTTTGTTCTGAATTCAACTGCAGGATTCGCTTTTGAGCAGCAGCGACTTCGGGGTAGTTTGGGGTATCGGACCAGTCGCGATTGTGATCACGAGGAACTGCTTCCTTTCCACCAGCTCCCAAAGTGACGTTATCCACATCCATAATCGGTATGTAATAGATGATTGCGATTTCTCGCAAATCGATAGCGGCCTGGTCATCGCTGGCCAACCATTCGATGAATCCTCGACCGACCCAACTGGACCCTGCCTCCCAAGCATGCTGTCTGGCTTGAATCCAAACACCGTAACGATGTGAATCCGTCTTAGAATCGCTGCCAATGCGGATTCCACGCACTGATCGGCCGTCGCGAGTTCTTGCTAATTCGAAAAGCGTGGCATGAGGCAGTTTTTTCTTGATCGTCTCCAACACTTCGTCAGCATGTGATGGAAGAAAGGGTGGTCCCCACGCAAGCCAAAACGATTCAGCGGGAGCTTCGACCATGTAGGTTGCGATGCCATTCTGCTTCACACACTTTTCAGTTTGCGACCATGTCACATTATCGACACTGATTGCGGCTCGATCAGGCTGTGTCCAGTTTGCACTCAGAACACGATTTGGTCTGTAAACGCCAGTATTGGCTGTTAATTGAAAGGTGATCGTTTGACCTTTGATCACTCCATCAACTTTGCAGTACCACCAGCATGGCCAGCCTCGTTCAGTTTGAATAGGAGGAGAGATATGAATCACTCCCTTGTTTCTGTCGATATCGTTTACAACTGCAGAGCCTCCAGGGAAGTCGGTCATCACATTTATATTTGCGAAGTCAGACTCGGCCTTTAATGTGGACGCAAGGCTGAGCAGACCAGCAATGAAAATGAACTTCATCGATCTTCCCGATTTGATGACATTTCTACGCATGCCTGCTTCTGTAAGCATACATTTGAAAGATGGAATTGAAAGGCGAGTCATTTCATCCCTAATTCTCCCGCTTGAGCTCAGACATTTTTAGACGATCGAGAGTTTTGAGGAGTTAGCCTTCAATCGACTACTTTTTTTTCTTCGGAAGCAAGATTGCTTCGATGAACTGATTGGCATTGGCGAATGTCTCCGACTTCGAGACTTCGCCATTTCCAATCAGTAAATGTGTTTCCATACCGATAATATCGGCCTTCTCTTTCATCTTCACTCCGTAGACAGGATGATGAATACCATGCCCGGCATTTTTAGAAGGGAGGGTCATATCACCACCATAGCTCATGAAGAGTGGTGGATCGTCCTTGCTCACATGATTGAACGCTGAGAACTCTTTGTAGAGTGCCTCATACTTCTCGTAATTCTTAAGTGCCCCTTCAATGGTCGGTTCCCCAACGGCCATGTTGATCATGCGATGTTGTAGAACCATGGGACCAAGCCATGGTTCAATTTGTTTTGGGTCAATCGACGTCTGCCCACCAGCGACGGCTGCTCCAGAAACTCTTGTTGATTCTCTCAAGACAGGATCTTTGGCATTGGAATCAGCGAGATCATCGTGGCATAACAACCACATGGAAGTGCATGCCCCTGCGCTTCCACCAGAGAGGCAAATGAGGTCTTTGTCGATATTCCACTCTTTGGATTTGTGTCGCAGAAATTGAATCGCTCTAGCTGCGTCGTGAACGGGAGCCGGCAACGATGCCTCAGGCGTGTGCCT
>JABJMI010000858.1 GCA_018659505.1 Planctomicrobium sp. | reverse complement strand
GTCTCGGATGAAAATTTGGTTGTCTGAGACCGCTAAATGAGCCCATGTGGGCTGTTCGCTGACACGCCGGGATGAGAGTTCCGAGTAGGACTTTGGATTGGCAGCGACCAATCGCAGTTCGCCTCGTTCGTTCAGGGAGAGGATGCGATCTCCGTTGACGACCATACTCCAGTACTTTCCGTAAGGAGTTGTCGTCCAATTCGTTTCACCAGATTTAATGTCAATACTCATGAAACGCTCGTTGCGGAGATGTAGATAAATATCATTGCCGATCAGTACAGGAGAAGACATGTAGGCTTGCTGTCTCGTCTTCCAAAGTTGTCGTACTGATTGAGTCTCCTCGGATTTCTCAACACCCAGCAGAAGGGTAGAGCCTCCGTGTGAACTGGTGAAAACCGAGTTGTCGTTGATGAGTGGCGTGAGGATATTCATGCCGCGAGTCGCTGGAATGTCTTGAGACCAAAGTTCTTGACCCGTTTCTAGATTGAGGCCCATCAGCTTCGTTCTAGTTTGCGTAACTATTTGTCGTTGACCGGCCAAAGTTGCGATGATTGGGGAAGAGAAAGGGCTGTTGCTCATTCCCTGTCCAAATGTACCACCTTTTTCGGGGCTCGAACGCCAAACCATTTCACCGGTCGACTTGCGAAGTTTCACAACCGTGAAAGCTGCTTGGATGTATAGGAATTCGCCGTCAAGTAATGGCGAGCAAATGGCTCCAAATTTCGGCAACTCGACTCCAAGCTGTTTCGGGAAATCGAAACGCCACGCTTCTTCACCCGACTCGACGTTGATTGCGACCAATACTTCTCTAATACCTGTGACGTACAAGAGCTTTCCGTCGCACGCCGGTGTGGACCGAATCCAGCTTCCGTTTGCGGCAGCGAAGAAAGGGACTTGCATCGCTCCGGACCACTGCACCTTCCAAAGCTGTTCGCCGGTTTGGCGATCAAATGCTGTGACGATTTCTTGCGATTTATCTTGAGTTTCAGTGGTGAAAATACGAGATCCAAAAACAATCGGACCAGAGTAACTCGGCCCCAACGGAACTCGCCAAGACTGGCTGAGATGGTCGCCTTCCAAAGAATCAGGCCATGCAGCGACGTCGATATGACAATCCCGTGAAGGACCTCTCCATTGAGGCCAATCTTCTCCGAAACAAAGATTAGCTGATGTTGCAAACAAAATGAGTGTGGTCAAAATTGACTTCATAGCTACAAATACCCTCGTTCGAGATCTCTCAGACAACATTATCGATGCTTGTTTTTAGACAAGCCGTTGCAATTGACCAGAAGAATCTAAAAATGATAGAAGTTGACCGTTGTTCGCGACGTCGTGGTCTGTTTCGACTCAGTGCCGAAACTGTTTTGCCGGCGCCAATAGATGAGGTGTTTGCGTTTTTCTCGAAGGCCGAAAATCTCGAAGCGATTACTCCGCCGTGGCTTCATTTTCAGATTGTGACCCCGACGCCGATCAGTATGAAAGCTGGTGCTTTGATCGATTACCGCTTGAGATTGCGTGGATTACCAATCCGTTGGCGCACCGAAATATCTGATTGGGAGCCGCCGTTCCGCTTCGTTGATCGACAGCTTCGTGGTCCCCACAAGTCCTGGGAGCACACGCACGAGTTTGAAGAGACAGCGACCGGGACGACGATGCGAGACAAAGTGGAGTATTCTGTTTTCGGTGGTGCGGTTGTAGAGCGTCTCTTTGTACGATCAGACTTGAAGAAGATATTCACGTATCGCAATGAGCAGATCAACATTCGACTCGGCGGAGGCAACATATAAAATTCTATGATTCGACTTGGACTATGTTGCCTGTTCGCCGAAGAGCCAATCAAGTTTCGCACGACAACTGTGAAGTTTACGTCTCAACTTACGACCGAGCAGCGCGAACACAAACTGGCTGATCTCTGTCGAACAAACGCTGAGTCTCTCCGACTGGCGATTGAGTATTGCCACGCGAACAAGATTGGATGCTTCCGAGTTAACAGTCAAATACTTCCGCTGAAAACGCACGTGGGATGCGGGTATGAACTTGAGTCGTTACCAGATGGCGATCAAATCATAGAAGCGTTTCGCCTCTGTGGATCACTTGCTAAAAAATATGATATCCGGCTCGGATTCCATCCAGACCAGTTCGTCGTATTGAATTCTCCACGTGAAGATGTTGTTGTAAATTCGATAGCCGAACTGGAATATCAGTGCGAAGTTGCAGAATGGATCGGCGCCGATTGCGTGAACATTCACGGCGGAGGAGGGTATGGAGACAAGCCCGCAGCACTGGGTC
>JABJMI010000857.1 GCA_018659505.1 Planctomicrobium sp. | reverse complement strand
TAATGCGGCGGTGCTTTGATTAATTCTAGCAATCGTGATTGTCCTGCACCAAAATCGTCATAGGCGATTTTGACATCAACTTCGTCCAGCATCGCTTTATGCTTGAGCATGGAAGCGGCGCTTTCAATCGTCTTCTCGTGAAATTCAATGACGATTGCAACTTCTGGACAGAGATGCCTGAGGCTGACAATTGAAGGCAAGACATCTAGGTCAAAATTTTCATGAGGGTGCGTATTCATGAAGATTGGTTTTTGCAAATTCAAATCGGCAGCAACTTCAATAGCACGCTCACGACAGATGATACTGAGAGCGATTTCACGGTTGACCAATTCAGCCGCATGGAACATTTTCCCGGGATGTTCGAGTCCGGGGACGTCGCTTCTTGCCAGACTCTCGTATCCGCTGATCTGAGAAGTTTGTAGATCGACGATGATCTGATAATGAGGTGTTACTCTTCTGTTTAGAAGGAATTCATTAAACTGGCTGAGCATCCAGTCTTCTTTAATCGCACTCGCATCTTGAACGGTCTTTTTTAATTCGGCAAGTCGATCAATATTGATATTTTGCTGAGGCTGCTGGTAGCGAACAAGAAACTCAACGTCTGCCAATTCAATATGGTCACCGTCTTGCACAGCGACCGGCTGAATAACTCTTTCTCGATTGATAAATGTTCCGTTCGTGCTGCCTAAATCACGTAAGAAAAGCGTGTCTCCAATAAAGATCAATTCAGCATGGCGTCCAGAAACGCGCGGAGAACCGATTTTGAGGTCCATCGCCTCGACCGATTAGGTTGCTGGCGTTCTTTAGTTCCAACTCACACAACGTTTTTTGAGGTGGTAAACACCCCAACAAACTCCAACCTGAAGAGGGAGTCGTAGAGACCGGGTTGTTTGTGGGGCTAAGTGCCTGCACACGCATCGGGATAACCAGTTGAGAGATGGGAGTTAGATAGGTGAATAGACTTTTCGAAACCTACTACGCCAAATAGAACCGGCTATTGTGATTAGGCAACACCTGCAAATTTCAACAGGATTCACTCCACAAGGGACGCTCAATATCGACTATTGCGAAACAGAGAGTCACTCTGAATAAATGACTTTTCTGGATCATTCTAGCCAATTATTAATCAGACTAAAAACATTATGGCTGAATTCAGAAAAACATTTGACTTTCGAGTTTTGTTCTCGTCTAAACACGATCTCAGTACAAATGTTTACGATTTATAGACTGACAGCCTGTAGTCTGCCTGGTTCTCTGTAGCCGCTGCCTTTGATTTTAAGACGAGAATCTCCGAGTTCTTGACGAGCTTCTTCGGCGTATTTCTTCAGTTTCGCAACGACTTCAGGGTGTTCGCTTTTGACATCGTTTTCCTCACCAATATCACTTTTCAAGTTATAAAGAGCGAGTCCTGTTTTCGCTTGCGTGTATCCATTGGGAAGACCATCTTTGCCTGGTTCTCCTGTCAGGCTGCGATAACTGTGTGGAAAGTGGAGCTTCCAATCGCCTGAACGAATGCACTGCAACTCATTTCCCCAGTAGTAGCAATAGTATTCATGTGGAGTTTTCGCCTCGTCCTCACCGCTAATCAGAGGCCAAATGTCGAGACCATCAATCTGATGCGTTGGCAACTCGGCATCAATCAAACCTGCAATTGTAGGGAAGAGATCAATGGTCGCTGCGAGTTCATTACAGGTTGTTCCAGCAGGAATTTGTCCCGGCCAGCGCATGATACATGGCTCGCGAACACCACCTTCCCAGGCAGTTCCTTTTCCTTCTCGGAGTGGACCTGCTGAGCCTGCATGATTTCCGTAACTCAGCCAGGGACCATTATCGGAAGTAAAAATAACGAGTGTGTTGTCATCAATGTTGTGCTTCTTGAGTCGCTTGAGGATTTCACCTACGCACCAGTCGATTTCCATAATCACATCGCCGTATAAACCCTGATCGCTTTTGCCTTTGTATTTCTCCGAAGCAAACAATGGAACGTGTGGCATCGAGTGAGCCACGTATAAGAAGAATGGTTCAGCATGATGTTTGTCGATAAAATCGACAGCGTGCTCAGTGTACCAGGTGGTCAGATGAACCTGATCTTCTGGAGTCACTTTAGGGTTGACGATTTTGTTCCCATCGAACAGCGGTAAATCGGGAAAGGCTTTACTCGTCGGATGGAATGGCCACATGTCGTTCGAGTAAGGCAAGCCGAAGTAATCATCGAATCCATTTTGCATCGGCAGAAACTGTTCATGATGCCCTAAATGCCACTTCCCATAGGCAGCGGTCGCATAACCTTTCTGCTTGCAAAGTTCTGAAATTAAAACTTCATTCGAATTGATGCCGTGTGTTGAACGATGACTCGGAGCGCCAAGCATTCCAATCCGATTCGAATAGCATCCCGTTAATAAGGACGCACGAGATGCACCACAAACAGCTTGAGAAACATAGAAGTTCGTAAACTTTCGACCTTCCGCTGCCATTCGATCCAGGTTCGGAGTCTCAAAACCCTGTGCCCCAAAGCAGCCGACATCTCCATAGCCTTGATCATCCGTGAACACGATCACAATGTTCGGCGACTCCGCTAAGACAACAGCAGACGAGTCTAGAAGATATCCACAAGTCAAAATCAATGCAAAAAACATTGAACATCTCAAAGGTAGTAATTTCAATGGCAGTAATTGCATATTAAACTCCGACAGAAAAGACTCTTGCCGGTGAAATGGACAGAGTCGAATTGTAAAAAAATCATCAAGTTGTCACTCAGCAGTGTTACTGAATAACTTCCCTGAATAAGAGTACCAGCACGCAGCACAAGCAAGTGAGCATTAAGACTCGTGCTCGCATTTGGCAAAACAACTTTATGCTCGGACGACTGTATTTACCACACACCTTGACACAATGTAACACCCTGAAGACCGTTGACTTCTAATTTCAGCCGCGTAAAGTTTATCCATACGAAAGCATTTAGGACCAAAACCCGATATGGATTGGCAAACGAGCATCACAATACTGATTATCCTCTTCGCAGCTTGGCGGGTTTGGAGAAGGTTGTGGAGTTTCGTAACCGCAAAAGAAGAAAACTCTTGCGGTGGTTGTCATGCTTGCCCAAGTGGAAATGACAGCAATCCAGCACCAAAAATTGTCACACTCGATTATTGAGATCTTCGTTCGTTTGAATCAAATCAGGAACGTGGACTGCAATACCGTTCAGCTGCTGTTTATCTTTCGTCAGCTGAAACTCTTCGTGCTTTTGTATTCAAGTAAAAAGTAGCAGAGAGATAACGCTCTAATTCACTCCACCCTACCAGAGTGATTGTTTCTCTCTCTCCAGTCCATCGCTGTGGTGTCGATTCAATTTTGAATTCGATTTCGTCTTCTGATGTCCATTCCTGAATCAATGCCTTTGCTAATGCCAGACGATAGCGCATCTGCGGGTAGATCGGACAGTTTCTCTTCTCGAACGACCAGCGGTCGAGCGATACCGGAACCTTCTCTTCAAACAAAATTGGTCGACCACAAAGCTCCTTCAGAAAGTTGGGGAACTCCTCAGCTGCTTCTTGATCGACAAGAATAACCACACTCTCCGATCGCGAGGAATAGACTGCCCAAGCTGGCCAGTGATCGTACCAACCCCAGTTCTCCAATACTGGCAACACTGCAAACAAGATCGTCAGCGACACGGCAAGTCGATTGCCAATTTGAATCCTGCTGGGTGGAAGGGTTGCCTCTTCTTCGCGCTTATCTTGATGCGCCCAGAAGAGAATATAGTTTTGCAGAATAAAGTATACGTTCCAAAGTAGAACTCCAAATTCATGATTCAAACCGAGCGGTCCAACTGCCAAAATAATCGCACTGTGCATGACCCAAGAAAATACGACTCCGCAGCGACACGTTCGCCTGAACAAAAGCAAAGATACAATAAGCAGTTCCCCAAGCGGGAACAACATTGCCAACAGGTTCCGAAAATTGTCAGACCAGAAAGAACCATCGATATGAACCGCCTTCAATAGTCCATCGAGCAGCAGTTGTCCGTGACTTTCATAGAACGATGTGTCGAGTTTGGAAAGCGCCGAGTAGAAGTAGATCGTCAAGACGATCCAGCGGCAACACTTCATTCCGAGGTGATGCTTTGAAAGCCCCAGCACGATCGTCATCAGAAGGAATTGCAGAACCCACGGTTGCAAACGGTGTTGATCAAGCAAAATCAAAATACTGAAACTAATTGTATAGATCAGGAAAAATGCTCGTGTTGTTCGGTTTCTCATACTGAACAAACAAAGCCCAAGCGAAGCAGTCGAAAGCAAAAACACCGAACAGATATCAACTCCAAAAGGAGCATCGATTCCCCAAGCAAACCACGGAATCTGAGGATTATCGACCGTCGGAGGCGATCCCCACAGAGCGTGTGTCACCACCAGCAAAAGCAAGGTGAAACAACCAAGCAGACGTTGAATCATACGGTTTCGGTAAAATATGGGTTGCATGCAAGGAACTGTTTTTGGATGACACACTTTTTTCGCAAGAGAATCCTACCATCTCAGTGAATTTTGCGGGTATAATTCATCTGCACGGGCAAAATAGGAACATCTGATGCCGATAGCAAATTCAAAATTCGACTCCGCCGAAATGTCGCGTGAGATCAACGATCCAAAGTGCGAAAACGTACTTCGAGGACAACAGAAGCATTGGGAATGCTCTATGAATTATTTCACCAGCCTTTTGAGTCTTTTGCTCATCCTCGGAATGGCGAACATCACATCCGCTGACCCTCCCCGCAAATCTCGGAAATCTTATCCGCTTGTTTACGGAGCAACCGGACGTCCCTACGGTCCAACGCAGTCACACTACCAATATCAATTGCGATACGGTCGACCCTGGAATGGTGGCGGATCTTCGTTTCATTCTGGAGTCAATGGCTCCAGAATTTACTCCGGTCGTTCCTCGGTGAATATCTACACCCCGGGCTTAAATTTTTATTCACCATACGCATACCCCGAGTATTCTCCGATTTACGGATTGAACAGACCCTACTTCGCGACACCAAATCTGGTTTACCCGGGACCAGTTTATCCTCAATACGGCACCTATGGGTTGTTTGGCGACATCCCCGGAGTGCCGACCATTAACCATGTCCCATATCAAAATGGTGCGAATGGTCAAACAATGATCGGTCGAGGGTTCCAACCGAATCCGTTTCAAGCTCAAAATCCACAACAGTTCAATAATCAGATCGAGCCGACACCAATCGTCGACCAATCAACACCAGCCCAGCGAGAGCGTTCTCTCCGGGAGCGTGTCTTAGGGGATGAAGCTTTCGCCAAAACCGATTATCGCCGAGCGGGCGAACACTATCGGGATGCGATGAATCTCGCTCCAGATCAAGCAGACCCTCGCTATCGATATGCGTTATCGCTCGCTGCCCGCAGTCGTTTTGATGAAGCAGTCGATCAATTAAAAATCGCTACTGAACTCGACATGGATTGGCCATCACAGGGCGTCACACTCGACCAACTCTACGGTCTCCATGATCCAAATGACTGGATGAAGCGTGACGAAAAGAATCGCATCAAAACTCGGATCGCAGAATGGACAAATCGAGACGTTCGAGATCCTAACCGACTGTTCCTACTAGCAGCCGTCATGATGCTCGACGGGGATGTGCGTGCGAAAGGGTTGTTAGAGACAGCCGTTCAATTGAACGGCGTCGAGCGACATCTCGTCGCATTCCTGCGACCACTCGTTGATGAGTCCTCGACAGCGGGTAACGAACCTGTCCCCACACCTGTTGTTTCACCACGTGTTTTTGAACCAGGTAAGAAATTGCAACCCGGCTTCGTTCCTCCCGCTCCAGAGGCAGGAGACCGAGGAGAAATTGTAGGCGAAGAGCGCGCGAGGAGAGTTTTCGAGAAAACTCCCAGTTTGATACCTGCGCAGCCTGAAGACTTAAACAAGGACTTGCCAACTCCTGCGTTCCCCAGCCCAGAACCACCAGCAAACGGACCACTTTTGCCACCACGAGCTGAGTGATTCGATAAAGCAATGAGAATGAAACACGGAGGCACAGAGGACACGGAGGAAAGAAAGTTGATGCCATTCACGGACTTATGAGGCTCAACAATCTTTAACCACGAAAAGCACGAACTATACGAAAGAAAAGAAACAGGATGAACATGATCTACTGGATGAAAATTCTGGATTTGTATTTAACACAGCATTTACTGTACACTTGTTACGAAATAATCCAAATAGAAATGGTTTTGTAGAAGCACTTAATCCAAACACTATACCAACAATAGCTGGAGAAGAATTCTGTTCAAACAGACGTATTCCCATGACAATTTTAACTTCCTCAGTAGTAGATAGCCCTGAAACAGGTGTATCTTTTTCAGAACCTGTCGAAGAAGTT
>JABJMI010000781.1 GCA_018659505.1 Planctomicrobium sp. | reverse complement strand
TGGTGAACTTTCGGTGGCCATGATTCGAAAAATGGTCCTTCGAATTCAACTGAATTTACCAACATGCGAGGTCGATCTCGACCATCGGTGTATTCGCTGCGCACTCCAATTTCGCGCACTCCAGCGAGATAGTTGTCGTTATCGGATTGGACATCAGGGCTGGGGTAGTTATTGATCGCGCCGATAAAAGAGAATTCTCGCGGTAACGAATCGACGACTGTTAGCGATTTGCCAACCTGACTCATCGTGTGACCGCAATCTCGACGCAGCCCGACATGTACTCCAAGATGAACACTCTGCTGATCAAATTCCTTAAACCGCACAGCTACCGGATCATTATCGGCAAGTTGATTGAGTACGATTTGGTCTATTCCTTCACCGGGGTAGTCCAGTCGAATGGGAAGATTTCCCGCCGGTAGTCTCAAT
Source organism: Planctomicrobium sp. (assembly GCA_018659505.1). Classification (GTDB taxonomy): domain Bacteria; phylum Planctomycetota; class Planctomycetia; order Planctomycetales; family Planctomycetaceae; genus Thalassoglobus. Next base: position 4,262 of record JABJMI010000781.1, on the reverse strand, counting down.
ACGACGAAACTTGGTTGATTGAGCATTCCCGCGAAATGCCGATCACCAATCTGCAGTTTGAGTTGTTGCGGCTTGCGAGTTGGACGAGTTGCAAATGTTCGACCCGGTTCCACTAACGCCTGGATTTCTGCGAGCGAAAGAGCTCGTCGGTAAATACGGACTTCGTCGATCATACCATTAAATAACTGTGAATCTTGAATACGCCCGATATGTAGGTTCACGGAAGGATTGTCGAGATTCCCTTCCCCGATCTTCCCTTCCGCAACTTTGTATCCATTGACGAATAATTCCGTTTCATTTGGATCGCGTCGAACAACCGCAGCGACGTGTTGCCATTGGTTCGGTTTCAGAATTCCCGGAGGGGACTGAACGGTTCCGTTTGACTGATTGTTCGGAGCCACCGTTTCGATGCGAATGACGCCGTTACCGTTAGGCATGTCAAAGTACCAACCATGAGTCCAGTTGTACTTGCCGAGACAGACAATTCCCCCTTGCTTTAATTGTCGCGGATGTATCCAGGCAGCGACGCTAAATTCTCCGTCACCGACGTTCATTCGGTCGTCGCGCGGAACAACAACGGTTCCCGAACTGCCATCAACATCCACTGCACTGCCAAATGGGGACTCAGACAGTTTAGCACCCTCTGTAATTGAACCTTCGAATGTTTCGTCACCCGAGCGACCGATGACGTTTCCATTGAAGTCCCAATGTGCAACCAGGTCTTCCGTGAGATGAGATGCGTTAGGTTCCACATTGACAGACGCATCTCGAACAACGTCAACCTGATAGATGCCAGTCTTAGGGACATCGACAATCGCATCTTCGCTTTGAACCGGTACAATGATGGAGGAAACGGAATCTTCCGACTGATCTCCCGGTTTCAGGAGTAATCCATCGTCATATTTCGCAGCGCGAACTCGAACACGAAAATTGCCTGATTTTGGGAGTTCTCGCACTGCGATTTTGAAATTCGCTCGCGGACCGTATGTACTTTCAACCTGGAAGAGTTCGCGACTTGGAATAGCAGGGCGTAACAGCAACCCGGCGGGAACCAGATCGAAGGCGTTGCCTTTTGGATATCCGGGATTTCCTCTCATGCACGCAAACACCGAATGGTAAATGCTGGTGTATTCTCTTTCGCCACGGACGGTGCTATTGCCCTGATAGCCTTCGTTAAAGAGATACTCGGTTCGTATTCGAATTGGTTCAAACGGAAAATCTCTTACGGCAACTGGTTCAGTGACTATGAAGTCGGCGTTATTCAGTAGATGACTGTTCGCTCCGAGAATCAAATTCTCCGAAAATGGATCACGGTTGATGCTGTGCCCCAGATCCATGCGGAAGTGTTGTACTTCGGGCTTTTCATTCGGATCGACGATGCAAAGGTGGAGCGCTTGTCGAGCAATGTTGATGTAGGCTTCGATCTGTAGGGGAGATAACGTCATCGACTGGGCATTGTTCGTAAATCCGTCTTTTGAAACAGCGTCAGGCGGAAGGACATCGGTGACATTTTCCTCTAATCCGAGGAGAGATCGTAGACTGTTTCGGTACTGATCGACGGTCAGTCGACGGACCATTCCATTTCGTTCCACTGGTCGTGAACGAGCCATATGCAGACCATTGCTTATCCATTCGACGATAAGTTTTCGTTCTGCGGCATTCGGCTGATCTGCACCGTCCGGTGGCATCGAAGACGAAGTTAGCTGATCTTCAATTCCGACCCAGAGTTTCAATGTTCGTTCGGTAAGCAAGCCGTTAAGATGATCGACGCGAATTCCAGATTCCGCGTTCTCTTCATTGTGACATTCGAAGCAGTACCTCCTGAGCAGTGGACGAACTTCCTCCTGGAACGTCCGTTCTAACGTCTCAGGATCTCTAACATTAGGTATATCAGTCTGCCCGAAAGCAGAGCCAGAGAATGTCAACAACAACAATATTGTTGTTGTGGAAATTCGGGATGTGTGGAACAACATTGACTTCAGCGGGAGTTAAATTTTTTGTATAGGTTGGGAAAGTATACTAAACGATGAGCAACCGGTATGGTATCTGTATCGATTTCAAACCGGAACTGATTACCTTTTGAAGCGACGAGGAGCCGAATACAGCAACGTAGGGTCCGCTGTTCGGACTGATTGGAGTTTACAAAATACTGAGCCATTCTCAGGTCTTTGGGAAGCTTCCGTGTTGGTGGCTGCCACATCACGATATCTGATGAATCGGTTCAATTTTTTTCTGTGAACATGGTGATCAATGTTCATCGAATTCTCGGTCACCGAAATGGTGGAACGCCTGTCTCGTTGTACTTCTTAGCTACGATCAATCTTAACGACTTTACTTTTTAGATTATTCCCCCGCACAAACTCTCAAGGGATGCGTTAATTGTTGACTTTTTCTACAGAGACTCAGTCGGGAAATCTCCTTTCCAACGACGTATGACGACCCAGAATAAAATTGCAGCTGCTACACATATTGATAATTGTTGTCCGATTGTTGTTGGATAACCTTGCTGATTAGTCGAACTTAGTATGATGAGTAGCGTTGCTGTAAGTATCGTAGCGATTAGCCACCATGCTACAAAATAACGGAAGAGTGCGATCCAATTATTGTTCCCTCTCTTTAGCAAAGAATACGCAAGTGCTGTCCCATAAATGACTGGGACCATCAGGCAGAATTCTACGAAAACGATAAAAGCAATTGCTTGAGGGGCAGCTCCCAGTCGATCGCTGTGCAATCTAAAGGCAATGGCATCCGCACGTTGCGTAACTGGGATTTTATCAAGTCCTGGATACATATTGTTTGCTAATCGGCGAGTGTAATCAGCATCTTGTCCCTGCTTCGGCCACAAAGCTTGCGTTAGTGTTTTTTCGCGTGAATCATCGTGCGTCAGTCTCATCAGCGGCATCCATCCTAGCAAAATGGAAAAGATAACAATGAGTACGACTGAAGTGAGTCCTCCAGCACTGGTCGCTTTCCAGTAGCTTGTCGGTCGTGCGACGTAAGCATTTAAGAACCCGGTTATTGGCCAAAGAAAGAAAACCAAAAACGCTCCACAAATGTAGTTGACTCGACTAGAGATATGTCCAAGGGAAAATAACCAGGGACGTGATTCTTCCGGGAAGTAGTCATAAACCCGTACAAAATTTTGACCTGCAATGAAATTTAAAGCAAAGGGAGTTGTCACTAAGACGCCCATGAAGACTGCGAAAGCCAAATAGGCGACTTGGCGATTTCTTTGGAACCAGAGACTTGTACGGTCTCTCCAACTCGGTGGGCGAATACTGATCGGTTCATGATTCATCCATGCTTCAAGATCGCTGACAAACGAGAGTGCCGTTTCGTAGCGCTGCTCGGGGTCTCGTTGCAGGCATTTCAAACAAATGAGTTCAAGTTCATAGTCGAGAGATGAGTTCTTCTTACTCGGCGGTTCGATAATTCCTTCACGAATTTGGAGAATCGTTTCCAGCGCAGTTTCACCACGATAAGGCGGGACCCCTGTTAGCAATTCGTACATGATTGCTCCTAAGGCATAGATATCCACCGCCGTCGTGACAGACGATATCCCCATAGCTTGTTCAGGAGACATGTAACTGGGCGTCCCAAGAACTGCTCCTGTGTTCGTGATTTCGCTATTATTGTTTGTGATTTTCGCAAGACCCAGATCAGTAATACAAGGCTGATCATCGTCCTCTACTAAGATATTCGCCGGCTTGAGATCGCGATGTAGAATTCCTCGCTGATGGGCATGATGAACAGCTTGAGCGACTTTAACTAAGAACTTCATTGCGTTCGGCAAATTCGTTCTCATCTGTTGGATTTTTTCCGTTAGAGAGCCTCCTTCGACATACTTCATAGCAAAGAATGCTCGACCTTCGGCTTCCCCAATTTCATAGACGGGGATGATACCCGGGTGATCGAGTCGGGCAGCGGCTTCGGCTTCGACTCGAAATCGCTGCATTTCCTCTTTCGAAGAGAATTGACCACTCAAAATCATTTTAAGTGCAGCGACGCGATTCAAGGTGCTGTGCTTCGCTTTGTAAATGACCCCCATTCCGCCACGAGCGATTTCCTCAATGATCTCGTAGTCTCCGACTTTCGTGCCTGCGATGTCATTCGGTTGATCAATGGAAGAACCACTTGAGTCATCTAAGTTTGCCTGATTCAAAACGAGTGTTTGCTCGTTCCCGGCTTTGCATTTCGGGCACAACCCAGCTTGTAAAGTTGTCGACTCAGAATCACATTGCTGACAGCGAGGCATTGAATTC
>JABJMI010000703.1 GCA_018659505.1 Planctomicrobium sp. | reverse complement strand
ATGTAGACATCGTATTGGTCTTTCTTGAACATCGCAGGATCAATTTGAGACTTCTGGGCAAACTTGCCAGCCAGGATCACTTGTGTATCAATTTGAATTTTCGCAGTCTCGTTCAAGCGACGTAGGAATTTTTGCTCAGTACGGGGGATATCGAAATAGGCGACCTTTAATCCACCTTTTCGCACGGTGATCAACGTCTCCAAGCGATTGTTATTCAATTTCACTTCGCCATCATCGGGAACAACTTCGGCAGCGATTTTGTATTCCCCCGCCTGTTCAGCGACGAAGAAAAGATCGAGAGGAATCGTGACGGAATTTTTAGTTGTCGTAATGTCATCACGAAATGACTGTGCCTCGGCAGAGAGAGGGATCTCGATCAGTTCTCCAGATTCGCCTTCTCGTTTCCCATTGCGATCTTCGATTAACAAACGGACTTTGACTTTCTTCCCCGCTGCACCGACCATTTTTAGTTGCAAATGCACCGGGACTGTTTTCTTTTCAAACGTCACTGACTGGTCGAGTTGCAAATCTTCAATGGAAAGATCGATTCCCGAATTTGAAACGTCAGAAGTTCCAACAACAAGTGAATGAATCGGCACACCTAATTGCTCAGCGAAGCGACGTGCTGCATTTAGCGGATCGACATCGTCTTCACCACCTGCTCGTTGCGCTCCGTCGCTCATCAAGATCATGCCGATGAGCCGTTCCCCAGCTGCCTCTTCACGGATCTCATCAATCGTTTTTCCAATCGCAGTGAAGTTACCATCCGCGTAATTCTCGGGGATTTGCGTCGCTGTAACGGTTGAATCAAAATCCAGAAATTGGATGTCGATTTCTTCTTTGAGTTCTTCAAGTTGTGGCTGCGTTTCTTCCAATAACTTTAGGAGAGTTTCTCTGCGTGAAGCACCGCCTGGTCCATCAGGAGTCGACATGCTTTGGCTGCGGTCGACGAGAATATTCAACTGCGAAATTTGATTATCGGTTTCAGCAATTTGGATCGATGGTCGAAACATTGCCATGATCAGAATCGCAGCTGCCGCACAACGTAGAGAAATTAATGATCTTCGCCAGAACGGAGGAAGATGTGCGACTCGACTAGGATACGTCCATAGCACAAGAACAATCATTGCCACAGCGGTGACAATAACTAAAGGCAAGTTCCAAACAGGTTCGAAAACAAGATTCATTAAGAGCGATTCTTAAGCAGTCTCTATTGGTAACTTTGTAATTACGAAGTTGATTGTGATTGTGTTGGGCGTATTGTTTCTAAATGAGTGAACTACGGCAACCGGATTAACAAAGATTCATTCATCTCAATGTGAGATAAAAGTGTTTAACTTTTTATTGAACCTGCAAATCATGCTTACTGAAGACGTCAGATTATATTTTTGCGAGATGCAACTTGACAGATTCGGCGGAAACGACGAATGTTCTCCACCGCGAAGAGTAAATCGCTCTAGCAAAGCAATACACAACGATACAAACCCTTCCGAATTCGATATGGCCTGAGGACCAACCCATAGCGTGGGCCGTGATCGTCATAGGTGCGTGCTTGCACGACCTGATCGCCGCTCTTCTCGCAGCAGTCCTGTCTGCCTTAAGACTCGGAGGGTTTGCGCACAAAAACTTTCGCCGGACGCGCGATGCGACCGGCGAAAGTTTTTTTATTCGCAAAACGACTTCTGGAAAATTCAATTGTTTTGAAATCACCGAATGAATTCGTTAGCTCCCTTTAGCGAAAGTGAATTCCTCGTTCTGGGAGTCGACATTAATCGCAGAGCCTTCTGGGAATTCACCACTCAGGATTGCCTGTGCGAGTGAGTTTTGTAGACGGTTCTGAATGACTCGCTTTAATGGACGAGCTCCATAATTCGGATCATACCCTTCATTCGCCAATAGTGTTTTTGCTTCATCGGAAACATGCAGTTCGTAGCCATGCTCTTTCATTTGCTGAATCAGACTCTCGATTTGCAATTCTACAATTTTGCGGATTTCCTTTCGCTGTAATGGGTGGAAGACAATCACTTCATCGACACGGTTCAAGAACTCAGGACGGAAGTGATGCTTTAACGCATCCATACAGGTGTCGCGAACTTTCTCTTCTTCGCCTTGTTCGGTCAGTTCTAGAATCGCATTCGATCCGATATTCGAAGTCATGACGACAATCGTATTTGTGAAGTCGACAGTTCGTCCTTGACGATCGGTGAGGCGACCATCATCTAAGACTTGCAAGAGGACATTAAAGACATCGCGATGTGCCTTTTCGATTTCATCCAGCAAGAT
>JABJMI010000855.1 GCA_018659505.1 Planctomicrobium sp. | reverse complement strand
GTTGGGGGTATTGTTCTTGATCGAGATTTCCATCAAACGACTGGACCAATTGCCGATAGAGCAACTTTGCGAAATATCGATCATAAAACCTGAAAGCTTTTTTCCCAAGAGAAGCAGTACAAGTCGCTAGACAGACTGGCGGATTGACAGCGATCGCTCTGCTGACCATCTGTGTCGCTTCATCTGGAAATTCTCCCAACCATTTCAGAACAATATTGCCTCCGAGAGAAAACCCTCCTAGGAAGATTGTCGATCCTGGGCAAAGTTCCTGAATTGTTTGAATCGCGACATGCAAATCTTTGGAGCGACCAGCGTGATAGAGTTGCTTGGAAAGCCCTTTTCCTTCACCGCAACCGCGGAGATTCAACCGAAATGTTCGCACTCCCTTGCGCCGTAATTTTTCGGCAATGCGTCTGACGTAAGAACTCTCTGAAGATCCGCCGAGTCCATGAACCAGAAGTGCGGCGTCTTGACCAGGTTCCCAATTACTTCCGGGTAAGTCGTCGACCAACATCATGGTGTCGCCATCGTCGAGGAGAACATGACGTCGAACAGAGATTTCTCGGGGAGAAGTAATCCCAGAGATGTACGCCCCCAGAATCGTCTGCATGTGTCCACCACGAATCAGTGGATGAGACCGAAATGGCGGAAAGTCAAAACCCTGCATTCTGGAGCGTTTTCAATAAGGAGTTTACATTCTGTCTCGTGGCAGGAAGCTAAAAACCTTAAAAAATGGATTCTTCGCGATCACAAAAAAGACGAAGGTCTTCTTGTGACATTGCCTCTGAAACACAGCTGGAAATGAGCAGTTTAGCCAGTTCTCCAGTGAATCGCTATACGAGGAATTTTACTTTCACAATCACTAATGAATCAATGAGATATCATTTGTGTTGGAGTGCTATTTTGATGAAATTTTTGTTTCCACAATTCTTCTGAAACGTCTTCTTTGATTGCTTCACTATCGTGAAGAATGTAGATGGAATCTTCGGATTCAGAGAAGAATTTCCGGAACCAGAGCATTTGCTGCAAGCGTTCACCCGGACCAAAGAGCGTGATGTCGACTCCTCTTTCGTACCAGTCATAAAGCATTCCGAAGAATCCACTTGGAACATGCTGTACATAACCGACATCCACACCCAGCGAAGTGATATCGTCCTCTCTGACGAGACGAAAAAATGTGTCTCTGACAAGCGAAAGATCAGCTCCATCCCAAATTTCCATATTGCCGATATTCAGTACGGTGACATTCCCCCTGAGGGAAAGCTTCAGACCGTGTGTGTATTTTCGCTCTGCCATTGTACTGAGTCTCAGTTCGAAGTAATTCATTTCCAGTTAATGCCTGGGAGTGATAACTTTGAAAAGCAAGACGTAAGCCAACAGGCTTAGCAGAGTTCACTTTGCTTCAACTCAAGGTCTCTTAAACACTGACTCCAAAATGGCTTAGATTGTTTCTGGCAGTTAGAATGAATGTTAAGGAACAAGATCGGCACGTTTCATAGATGCAACACCAACGAGCTCGAAGATGCGTTTATGCAACGTCATTGCTCTCAGCGAACTTTGCAGTCGCTGGACGCGAAACGTAGTTGACTAGAAAGATGCCAGCTGCCACGAGAATTCCAGAGACGATCAGCCAGCCCGACAGTCGGTCGCCTCGAAAGAAATACGCCAGCAGAATTCCACACAATGGGGTGACGAAGCTGAACACAGACACTTGAGAGGCTCCATGTTTCTGCAAGAGCTGTGCGTTCAATACAAAACAAAGACCCGAGATCACGATTCCGCCAAATAACAACGCAGCGACCGCTTCGATCGTTAGCTTCGCTCCTGAATGTGTTTCCAATAGTCCGCTGAACATGAATAGCAGGAGTGTCCCGAAGACATCGTGCCAAAGGATCAGCGACGCCGGGTGAACTTTCTTTGTTGCCCATTTTACGGTGATGATTTTTACTGCCAGTGTGAGTCCACTCGCTGCCAGGACGAGATCCCCCCATAACGAAACTTGATCCATCCCAGACGCTTCTTCGCCTTGTGATGTCGCGACCAGAACACAAACTCCTGCGCCCGCCATGAACAGCCCCAGCGTTTGATACCACCTCAAGTGCAGAGTTCTCGCAATGAATGCCTCATACGCTGCCACCCAGAAGACGTAACTGTTGACTAGAACAGTCGCATGAGAAGCGTTTGAGATTGCGGTTCCATAATTAAATGTTGAAATCTGGAGAAACATTAACGCACCAAGAAGAATCGAAATCCACCATTGCACACCGCGTAGAATCATGGAAGTTCCGGAAATCCAGCACCAACCAACCATGAAGATGGCAGCCAAACCAAATCGAATGCCACCCACGAAAAGTGGCGGATAGACGTCGATTGCGAATTGATTCGCAACAGCCGTTCCACCCCACAAGACAACAGTCAGCAGCGCCAACGAAACCGAAACCGTTCCCATCGGTTCGCGTGTATCGTGAGATTCAGCAAGAGGTGCAGTCGCCTCAGCAGATTTTCCGTCCGTGGATAAATTCATCGAAGATCTAAATTCCAACGAGTACATTTAGCTCCCGGTGATCCACCAGGGAAGATAAGGATTGCTCTGTAATCAAAGCCGAGGCAACACAGTTTTCGAAGACTCTCCCGGAATTTCCTGAACGAATGTCGGAACAGCATATCCGGGAAGACGTTCTCTCATTACACGAATTAAATCATGCCCTTTTTCTTCAGGAACTTCAAAATGACCAGCCCCGCTGACGCGATCTAGCTGATGCAGATAATAGGGCATCACGCCCAGATTGACACATCCCTCAGAAAGTTCGATCAGCGTCTCGGCATCATCATTCACTCCTTTCAACAAAACCGCCTGGTTGAGAGTGGGAATCCCCGATTTCACGAGCAGGTGTAAAGCATCTTCACAATCTTCAACAAGCTCAGCTGGATGATTCGCATGGATCACAAATATTGGTTGCAAACGAGTTGATTTCAATAGAGTTAATAATTCCTTTGTCACACGACTGGGAAGAACAACAGGTAGGCGGGAATGAATCCTTATCCGCTGAACATGTGGGATTTGTTCAATGCGGTTGAAGAATTTCCTCAATCGATCATCCGACATCATGAGTGGATCGCCTCCACTTAAAATTACCTCGGTGATCGTTGGATCGCTCTGGATTGCTTGGAAAGTTGGCTCCCAATCCATGAGATTCTTCGGATCTTCGGCATAGGGATATTCTCGACGAAAGCAGTATCGGCAGTGAATCGCGCAAGTTCCATTCAGGACGAGTAACGCTCTCCCATGGTATTTCTTTAGCATTCCATTCGATTTACGTGCGTTCAAATCCCCGACTGGGTCGCTGACGAAGCCATCTTGTTGCTTATGTTCTTCAGCGACTGGTAAAACCTGTTGAAGTAGTGGATCGTTGATATCTCCCGTAGTCATTCGCTGCAAGAAACTTTCAGGAACAAGACATGGGAATTTCTTTCCAACTTCGAATTCAGCGAGTTTTGTGGGAAGTTGCAAGCGACGACAGAGTTCGCCGATATCCCGGATTGAATTTTTCAGGTCGCGTTG
>JABJMI010000852.1 GCA_018659505.1 Planctomicrobium sp. | reverse complement strand
TTCGTCGCCAAACACAAACCGAGTACCCGCAACTTCATTTCGAATGCGTGGCTGATCAAATGTGTTGGACCTCCCGTTTTCTGTGCGCCAAACATCGGCATCGGTGGTTACCTCGGCTCCGCTTATGCGCCGTTGTTTGTTGGTTCAGCGAACAATCATCCAGCGATGGAAAGCTTCAAACCACCTGAGATCTACAACCCATTTGATGAGCAACGGTTCGATAAGCGTAAAACTTTACTCAGCGGTTTGGAATCGTCTCGCCTGGATCGAGACAAGCAAGTCAAGGATTGGTCGGATCTCCGCGAAAAGACTTACGATGCCATGACACGTTCCGAAGGCCGGCAAGCATTTGAATTGCATCGAGAGCCGACCGAAGTCCGTGAGCGATATGGAATGCACCCACTCGGACAGAATCTTCTGCTCGCCAGACGCATGGTGGAATCGGGTGTTCGCTTCGTTACGGTCAATGGTTGGACCGGTCAAGCCGATCACGACAAAAATGGACCACCGAGCAGCAGTTGGGATATGCACGGAGGAAACATGGGCATGGGCAACGCATTCGGAACTGGCTCTTATGGAATGGGATTCTGCTTGCCACGACTGGATCAGGCGCTCTCAGCGTTACTCGAAGATCTGAAGCAAAGTGGGCAGTTAGAAGACACCTTAGTTGTTGTCACTGGAGAATTTGGTCGCACACCATTTGTCCTGAAGCAAGATCCTCCCGGACGTCAGCATTGGCCAAAATGTTTCTCTTCAATCATCGCTGGTGCAGGCATCGCCGGAGGGCAGGTCTATGGGAAAACAAATAAACTAGGCGAGTACCCAATCAGCAATCCCGTCCGCCCGGAAGAACTCGCTGCCACCATTTACCACGCTCTCGACATCCCGATCAACGACCCCACCGACGCCAGCGGAATCTCACAGTCTCTGACCACCGGCAAACCGATCATGGAACTGTTTGGGTAAGCGTTCGTAGGTTTGGTTTTCGAGGAACTTCACTCAACTTGCTGACAGTTGTTCGATATATTTCTGTGCTTGCTCAGCAGCAGATGTGTCTGGGTAGTCCTCGATGAGCTTTTGTAATCGTTTTTGATTGCCCCGTTTGGCTCGTTGATTTTGCAATCCTCTTTCTATCAGGTTAAGAACTTTCAAAGCTTCGAGTTCGTGTTTGACCTGCTCGTCATTGGCGAGATTTTCGATGTTGTCCTCGACATCGCGGGGTAAGTCAAAGCCTTTGTAGATGGTCGCTACGTTTGAAAAATTGCGGTAGGCGTTCCAGTTCTCGCCCGCTTCAAGTGCTTTGCGAGCTGTTGTCAGTTGCGGTTCAGCAGTGCTCATCGCAGCGTCTTGTAGTTTTTGAGCAGATTCTTGAATGTCTGGATTGCGCGATTTCAAAGCCCTACTCACTGCTGGAGCTGCGCTGGAGAATTCGTTTAATTCAATCGCCAACCATGCCTGGCGAAGAGATGCTGGAATCTCTTCCGGAGAAACCTTCCAAGCGGAGTTTTGTAGTGCAAACTCAACGGCTTTCTCCGGGTCGGTGAAACTCATGTTTTGATAGCGACCCTTTCCGTTGATCGCGCCGATTTGCATGATGTTTTGCAAGCTGATCTCCCCAACATCTGCCTGTTTTTCAAACTGCCGAGTCGGATCAACAATCACCGGCCAGCCCAACTGCACCCCGCGCGCGTATTGTTGAACCGTCGCTGGTGCATTCCCAGAATTCACAGCGATAAACACGACTGGCTGTCCTTCATACTTTTTTGCGAGAGCGTATAACTCTGGCCACTTCGCCCGACATTTCGGACAGTTTTCTTCAAAGAACCACAGAAATGTTCCTTTGCCACGCAGTGCCTCATTGGTGAGCGGACGTGAATTCAACCACACCTGAGGATTGCCCGGCAGCGTAAATTGTGCCTCCACTTGAGCTGACAGAATCAAAGTCAGAGTCAGTACAAAGAAGTAACTTTTCAAAACAATTTTGTGAAACATTCGTCGCTCCCGATGATGAACGATTGTTGATAGAGACCTAGAACACTTTCGTGTTTTGGTGTCCGTAAAGTAAGTTTTCCCAAGTTAGAAAACTGAGATCATGAGAGAGAACTGCTAAATTGAATTTTGAATTCGCTTTAGTACCTGCGTAACTCACCATGATGAGCGTTTAATTTGGGATTTTACGCTATTGGCTTCACGCGGCACCAGGGAGATCTAAAACGTCCCGTGGAACGATTCATCATTTCTCGAAAGCACATCTGGGGTTGCACACTTTAAGTGTGCAGCTAACGGGTGTTTAACGCGGATAGATTCTTTCGATTCGAGAATCGAATTTCTATGTCGCTGCTGTCTCAGCTTCTTCCGGAGCTTTGACATTCTGCAGCAGGTTCTCGCCCATTTTGTTGGTGCATTTGGGGCTCTTGGCTTTGGCGATGCCTTTGGGGGACTTGCCACCGAGGCTTTCTTTTTTGCGGCCTTCTTCGCTGACGGCGATCTGGCATTTGCCGCATTGGTAGCCGACGGTTTCGAGTTCGACTGATTGGTCGGCTTTGTAGAATTCGAGATTCTCCAAGGCTTTGATCGGCATCTCGGTAAAGTGGCAGCGATAGGTTGAGAAGACCTGTTCAGGCGGAATCCCTGCGTTCTCTCCCAAGCCGGTCACACCGAGGACTTCTTCGGCTTGCTTCTTGAACTCCCATAATTGTGTGATTCCCATTGATACGTAGAGGATTTCTTTCTTCTCTTCGACGGCGGGTAGCTGAATAGCAATCTTGCCGTCACCGAAAACCATGATGCCGTGGAAGATAGAATCAGCCCGCGATGCTGATGGCTGCACGACTTTGAGATTGCCGACGTCAGTTTTTGAGAAAGCATATTTCTCGGAGACTTCCAGGTCGCTGACTTTCTTTCCAGCTGCGAGTTGTTGATTGACCAACTCTCTAGGATCTGCAGCTTTGCCGAGTTGTCCCCGTTCCTTTTTGTTGAAAACAGTGATGACCAGCTGATCGTTCACAAAACCAAAATCGGCTAAAGTGAAGTCTTTGACAAGGCTGTCTGCTTTGAGTTTCAACTTCTCGGGATTCACGGTGTGAAGATGTAGATCCTGCAACCATGTTGTCGAAGTTGTCTCATTAGCGGTTTCTTCGCCTGTGCCCGACTTTTCTTTTTTCTTACTGAAATCAGGCGGATCAATAGGAACAATGAAAGGTGCTTTACACTCGGGGCACTTTCCTTGCATTCCACGATGAGAATCTTTGACGACCATGCGGCAGCCGTACGGACAGAAGATAATCAGTCCGCCACCGGGTGTTTTCAATCCGCCACGTTGTGCTCGCTTTCTACGTTGTTTCTGAAGTTGCTTTTCATCTTTCATGGCGATGTTGAAGAGTTCATCACCGGCATCTTTGGGCGAACTTTCAGCAGCCGTTTTTTGTTCCTGTGAGGCTCCCTTTGCAGACGAAAGGGCATCGATATCAACTGGTGAAGAGCTTGAATCATCCGACGAAGACTCGTCGTTTGGAGCAGGCATCGAGAGTTCGAAGTCGTCACCAACATCTTCACCTGCCCTCTCGGAAGCAGATTCTGGTAGTGAAGCGACTTCGTCTTGAGGAAGC
>JABJMI010000571.1 GCA_018659505.1 Planctomicrobium sp. | reverse complement strand
GTCACGAATGACAAATCCACCAGTCTCTTGACCAAGGACACCCAGCATTTGCATGTCTTTATTCGAACCGACAGCAAATGAATGCACTGGAATCTGTCTGGCTCGAAGATCTTTGGTCAATGTTTCCATGTCGGCGATTTGAAGGAGTTTCGCAGAACTCATTCCATCACCAATGAAAGTGATTGACCCGTTCTGGCTACTCTTCAATAATTCTGAAGCAGCTTGTAGCCCTGCACCCATGTTTGTGGAACCAGCAGGGAATCTATCGTTTAACTTTGCAAGAGCTTTGTCAGCTGCCTGTTGTGGAGCAGCAAAGCCTTCCAACATAGGGACGGCTGCAATATCAACAGCGACAACTGTTGCTCGGTGACCTTCTGGAAGGTTCTTCAAGAAGCTTGTCAATGCCTGCAAGCCCATCTTGCGATGCTCGCCGACCTGACTCGCAGAGGTATCGATTAAAACGACATGATCGACAGAAGTTCGAACCGCCTCACTGGCAGGTAATTGAACTGATATCGATCCATACGTTTCACCAATAGGCGATTCATACGACCTGACAATCGGCTCGGCAGCGAAACATGTGGATGCTGCGACAAGTGTTGTCAGTAATAAGGGGATTTTGGAAGTCATCTTCATATTGTCATTCCCTGGGACTTCGCTGATACCGAATGGTAAATCACGATCATCATGGAAAGGTCTAAGAGTCTTTGAAGTAAAGACACATAGATCATTGTATATGGAGTCTCGGAACGATTGAAAACAAATTCTCGATAAACTCTGCGAATCGGAGACAAGTTTTCAACATATGGCGAAATGGCTGGAATGATCCGAACAGCCGGATTCAGCGATTCCGTCTGAGACTAAAATGTCACTTCTGTCAATTTTACCCGATTTGCGAATATTCTTTGCAATCGGGATTTTGAATAGAGTCGAATCACTTCGCTATTATATGTCATTCTTCCCTGATCATCTTTACCAAGCAAATCTTTAATTTCAGGGATTGCTCGACCTGCGTAGAGAGCAGAAAATGTTTCTGGATCGACACCGCGACCTGATTCAAGGTCTTCTCTGGCATTTCCTCCACCTGAAAGGATCAAAAACGCGTTTGGTCCTTCGGTGACCGCTTCGTAACGACCATCCGATTTCAACGCATCCATTGCTTCGATCAAACGTCGATTCGCTTCACGGATTTTATTGGCAGTATCTTCTTGAACACCTGCCTGCGGTTCTTGGGCGCTGACAAGTTGGGGACCGAAATCCATCTGACCAAGAAGATATCCAACGGACATCAATACGGCGGCAGAAGCAAACATTCTCACAGTTGTCATTCCAAAAGTCCTTACAAAAGCGATGGTCAAAAAATAAATTGATGTTTATTAACTCGAAACGTATCTAGCTTGAGATTACGTGGACACCGGGACCACATTCGCTCTAGATATTAACGTGTGGAGGTAATCAGCTTAACGTGCAGAGGGTGCTTGAGGCAACTTTCCACTGTCACATCAAGCAGAAATCAATGATTTCTTACTGGCATCAATTAAGCTGCACGTCGCTGATTCTGATCGTTCTGCTCATCAACCTTCTCAGATTTTTGAGCGATTTGATTTTGGACATTCAGTTTATTCTTGGGATTCGCATGGAAACTCATCATCAACATGACTGTCGCACCCATGAATGCCAGTCCGCAGCCTAACAGCGCAGTTTGATCATCACTTAAAGTTTGCAGGATTTCTAACACTTGGGCAACTCCGTCATCTAGGATCTTTGCCTGACTATCATTGTTAGTGAATCAGTGAATTTGAATTCACATCGTCTCGGACTAAAGATTCGAATGTAGGGACTATCAGGAAGAATTCCCGACAGGTAGAAGTTGCGTTCGAGCACTATTGGTTTTGTTTACAAATACCTTCGCTGGCAACTTCTTATTGCAGTCACAAGTTGACCGCATCATCTAAATCGGATTGAAGAGAATGCAAACTCAATCGAGAGTCGTGTGAAACATCACCTACGCATCATGTTGTCCAGAGGAAATCATTCGTGCAGCCTCTAAGAGTAAGACGGACTGTAACGGTAATGACGGATGGAGAATCATGCGATGGATGGCTGGGGACATCTGCAGAGTGTCGCCTCT
>JABJMI010000851.1 GCA_018659505.1 Planctomicrobium sp. | reverse complement strand
TCCACAGGTAGTAAACCTGTGCCTGCAATGTCCGCGTACAGAAATGCGAAGTCGGTATTCCACGCGAGCATCGCTGCCAGCATTTTCTTGCGTTGGTTGAGGTCTTCAACCAAGTGCATGTGCGCACATGGAACGAACTCCATACTGCGACCTCCGGAGTGGATATCAATGACGACATCGCTGAGGGCGAATAAAACTGTTGTCAGATAATGAGCAATTTGACTCGTCACGCTCCCTTCTTCCTCTCCGGGGAAGGCGCGATTCATGTTCATGCCATCCAACGGAGAAAGGCGTGTCGCAGCCTGCGCCGCTGGGAAGTTTAGAGAAGGAATCAGAATCACACGACCGGTCACCATCTCCGGTGTCAGTTCGCGAGCGAGTTTCATCGCTGCGATTTGGCCTTGATACTCATCACCATGGTTCCCGCCAAGTATCAGAACCGTCGGTCCTTCACCATTTGTAATCGTCGTGATCGGAATCATTACATTGGCCCAGCCACCAAGATTATGCGAATACGGAACCCGCAGAAAATCTTGCTGCTTTCCAGGTGTTTCAAAATCGATCGTCGTGATGACCATGGGGAAGTTTCGCTCAAACTAAATCAAATGTTGTCGTTGTCCAGAGGTGACTCTTCTTCTGGAAGATCAACGCTCTTCGTGCAATCAACGAGCAGCCAGCAGATTCCGGCACCGACGTAGAACGCACCGACGACCATAAACATGGGAGTGAAATCGGTGACCTTGGAGATGATACCATCGACGATTGTTTCTTCAGTATAGAAATCGAGCAAGCCACCAAAAATCAGCGGCATGAAGATCCCGCCGACATTACCTGCTGTGTTAATGATACTAAAAACTGTCGCCGAAAAACGACCGCCAATGTCGGTGGCAGTTCCCCAAACAGTCGGCTGAGTCCAGTCGGTAAAGAACTTGACGAAAAACAGTCCGACTGCGACCCGCTCCGGGGATGGCTGACTAATCGCACAAAACAATGCAATCGCAGCAAGAAACTTCGCCACGGCACCAACCGATGAACGCCCCCAGCGACTTCCGATTCGCGGAATTAGCCAGTCATTAAGAATACCTCCGAAGATGCCTCCGCAGGCTCCACCAAGCAAAGGCAGACTGACAAGCCAGCCCAGATCTTTCATGTCAGCAACTCCCAGTGATGCGAAATAAATACCCATAATGAGGGTATAAACAACGTCTGCTCCGGCATTCATAAATTGCTGGATCACCATGACTCGGAGACTGAAATTCTTCAGTGCTGTCTTCGTTGAAATGACTCCTCGGGATTCATTGACTGTCCGTTCATCGCCGCGAATCAATTCGCGTTCAGCTTCGTTCGCGAGTGGATCCTCTTCAGGAGAGTTTTTGAAGAAATACAGAAAGAGCAGGGCGAACACCACGCCCGGAACAGCCATGACAATCAAAGAAAACTTCCAGGAGAAATGAAAATATCCCATTAGAATCGTGCCCATCAAGATGGAAGAAAACGCCCCACCACTTCTCCCGAAGAAGCTGGCAACCCAGCCTTGAACTCGAGTTCGACCAGCACGTGGAAACCAGGTTCGCGTCACTTGCCCCAGTGCCGGATAACAACCTGTCTGGGCTGCTCCAAACAGCAGGCGGACACTTCCCAATCCGTAAATATTCCCGGTCATCCCATGCAGTGGGAGAGTCAGAGACCAAAGCAGGATGATCGCGAACAAGAATAAATGTGGACCGAAAAGATCCACCACAACACCACTGGGAATCGACCCAAATGCATACGTGACATAAAACGCTGTGCCAAGCCCGTCCACAGCCGTGTGGCTGAATCCGTATTCATTTTGCAGTTCGAGACCAATAATATTCCAGGCATAACGATGCATGTAGAGAAAAAATGACGTTCCTGATGCAAGCCAGAACATAAGCAGGCGCCGACGCGATGGGGCGGGAGGCGCTAAGTCATTCGGCATCACAATGCGTCCTCTTCAGGGGATTTCATTTTTAGCCAACATACTCTCGTATTGGTAACAGTATTCGAACAAGATCGAATTCGGAAGGAAAGCCAAAGCCTGTGATATTCTACTCAGGGAAGACCAGCTACTGTTGCCCAAGCAAGTTGATCAGCTTTGCCATTCCTTGAACCATGACCTGACCGGACTCTTTGGTGAACGGAAATTGTTTGCAGTATTGGGGTGACTGATAGGCGGCGTATGATTTCTTCCGGACATCGTGTGCATCAGGTAGGTAACCGATTCGTCCGTTCGCGTAACATGCAAGCATCAAGTGCGGGAGGTTAGCGTCTTCACGGACTTTCAGCCCGAGTGTTGTGAAGAACTCAGTGGAATTACTGACGATGCCAAAGTCTCCGATTCGCAGGGCTTGTATTTCAGTTTCCACGGATTCTTCTCTGGTGTCGAGGTCTTCGAGAATTTGATCTGTCCATTCCAGGTTGAAGCGACACATTGACGCAACTGCCTTCCATTCGTCACCACCATGCCGAGTGACCATTTCGTCGGGACGGTTGGTCATTACTCGACCGATTGTCTCTCGCCAATCAGTGATATCGTGGTCACGAAATCTCCTCTCCGCTTCAACGCGATCGAAATCAATTTCTTCTTGCGACCACCGACGCGTTGGGATTTGCACCTTTTGTGATGCCATCAGTGTCTGTCCAGGGGAAAATGACGGACTAAGAAAATCGCTCAATATTGTTGAACTTGCAGCAAAGCAGAACGTCGCTTGTTCAATTGGTTCAAATTTGGAATTGGACATCGCCTCCGCAGCGATGTGTCACTTGGTCTTAGCACACAAGAATATGCAGGTCGAAAAGTTTCCAGGGGATATCATGGGACCGATTTATCATTCCGTTCGGATTGTTACTAATCCACTTCAAATTGATGGTCCCAACATCACAACCAGTGACCGACCAGGACTCGGCGTTGACGTTAACTGGTCAATTGTTGAAAAGCACTCGATGTGAATGTGAGGTAGGTGGATATTCATGACTTATCCAATTTTTTAAATCAACTCTGGAAGCGGACTTGATTGATCTTCGACAAGATATTGAGGGCGGCCATTGAGGTCAGTGATT
>JABJMI010000850.1 GCA_018659505.1 Planctomicrobium sp. | reverse complement strand
CTTTGAAAGTTCTTTAAGCCGAAGGCGTGGGCGCCATAACCGTAGTTCGGCATCCATTCACGTAACTCTTTGGGATCGAGAGAAACCTGTGCTCCGTTGACAGCTGCACAAGAGAGGCGTGTTGATTCGCGTGCGATGGGGTCATCACTATTTGGGTCTGCCAAATCATCATGAAAAGCAAGCCATAAGGAAGTACAAGCACCAGCTGAACCACCTGTTGCTCCAATTTTTGTCTTATCAAGGTTCCACTCTTGTGCTTTGGAACGGATGAACTGTAAAGCTCGGGCAGCGTCTCCCAGCGGAGCTTTAACCGGAGGTTCGACGTTTTCCTCTGCCCCGTTCTGTACGTAGCGATAGTTAATCGCGATCACCGAAATCCCTTTACTCAGGAATGCTTTGGGATTCGTTTTCTTGTCACCACCACGCCATCCGCCGCCATGAATATAGAGCACAACCGGTGTTGGAGTCGCGGACTTCGCTGGGTAGAAATCAAGCACGTTACGAGCATGAGGACCATAAGACAGATTGAGTTGAGTTTGAAGTTCTTCGGCAGGACAAGTGGAACTGAGGGAGAGAGTCGTTAACAGAATCAGCAAGCAACGCATGGAATGAATCTCCAAAAGGCGGGTCAGAAGGAATCAGTCAGCAGCGACCACACAGGTCACACGGCAGGCAATACACATTAGCGAGATCATCTCGTGCTCTGCCAGTGATGATGTCATATTGTCATAAAAGGTTGAACAAGTTGATTAAGAGACATGGCAGTTATTCGCAATTATGAGTTTCTGATTGTAGTCTATTTGTTTGCGTGCTCACCCTAATCAATCAACTCTCTGAATCCATCATGAAACAAACCTGCATGTCCAATCATCCGTTCCTAAAGGTGCTACTTGTCCTGCTCACGGTGCAAACATTAGTGATTCTTTCAAATCCTGTTTATGCTGCCGACAGCGATGGACCACTTATCGCTTATGTCGGAACTTTCAGTGCTCCGCTTCAAGACACGCTACCAACTCAGGTCGACTTACCACCTGGGAACGGAAAAGGAATTCATCTCTTTCATGTAAATCGAAAGACAGGTGCGATGTCTCCGGCGGGGATTGTCGAAATGGGAACCAGCCCGAGCTGTCTGGTGATCAGTTCAGATGGAACGCGACTCTACTCCGCAAACGAAACCGATCGCGTTGGCGAAAACAACCATGGTTCAGTGAGTGCGTTTAGCATTCAACCGGATGGACAACTCAGACTGCTGAATACTGTTCCCTCTGGGGGCGCTGGTCCGACTTATGTCAGCATTCATCCTTCGGGAGATCATCTTTTCGTGGCAAACTATTTTGGGGGTTCGGTCGCTGTGCTTCCGATCCTTGACGACGGTCAGCTAGGGAAAGCGACTGATGTGAAATCCGATTCCGGCGAGATTGGTCCAACGACAGCGACCAACGCTCCGCACGGAAGTTATGCAATTAGTGGTCACGACCGGACTCATGCTCACATGATTCAAGCTGACCCGACCGGGAATTTTGTCTTCCATGTCGACCTGGGGCTGGACAAAATCTTCGTATGGAAATTCGACGAAAAGACCAGCACTTTGACTCCCAATCAGCCCGCAAGCGTCTCACTGCCTCCTGGAGATGGACCACGTCATTTCCACTTCCATCCGAACGGTGAATGGTTCTATTCGCTTCAGGAAGAAGGTTCGACAATCGTCTTGTTCGATTACGATTCAGAGAAGGGGAGACTCAGTGAACGACAAACGATCTCTTCACTTCCTCCCGGTTTCCAGGGCAGTAACTTTTGCTCCGAGATACTAGTTTCAAATGACGGAAAGTTTGTCTACGCGGGAAATCGTCTCCACGATAGCATTGGAGTTTTTGCTGTTGGACCAACCGGCGAACTCTCCTTCGTGGGAGAGGAATGGACACGTGGAAATTATCCTCGAAGCTTTAGCTTTGATCCGACTGGTCAGTTTCTCTACTGCGGAAATCAACGGGCAGACGCTGTAACGATCTTCCGAGTCAATCGCGACACTGGCAAACTGAAATTTACTGATCAATATGTCCCCGTCGGGAATCCCTCTCACATCGTGTTTCTTGATCGCTCTAAATAGTCGAGAATAACACTGACAACCGCATCGCGTTAGCAGGGCAAGCATGTTGAGTACAGACCTCACGTCCATTCATGCTCATCCTGCTTCGCGATATGAGCATGGCACTCGATACTGGCGATAATGTTTCACATCGCTTACGCATGGAGGTGACTAATTCCTCCCGTGCTGTCGGCAAATTCTTGAATGGGGAGACCGCAGAGTTGAGCTTGTGTTAACCATAGATTGGCGAGTGGAGTTCCTTCAGGCATGTTGATGTGCTGACCAGTGACAACTCGCTGACCTCCGCCAGCGACAATAATCGGAAGGTCATTGTACTGGTGCGTCGATCCATCACCGAGACCTGAACCGTACGTGAACAATGTGTTATCGAGCAGCGTGCTGCCATCGGACTCTGTAATCTCATCCATCCGCTTAAGTAGGTAAGCAAATTGCTCCATATGGAATCGATCAACTTTCAATAGGTCATCGATCATATTGGTTTGATTATGTGACATCCCATGATGGCTGCGCGGTTTATCGAACAGTTCTTCGAACAGAAACGGCGTATCCCAGCGCTCGGGACCAACCATGAAAGTCGTGACATTTGTGAGACCTGTTTGCAGCGCAACAACCATCAGATCTCCCATCAGGCGAATGTATTCTCCACGAGGAAGGTAAGCAGCTGTTGGTTCCTCCAGAGTGACTTTCGCTAGCTCGTTTTTCATCGACTCCAGACGATCCATCTGCCGTTCAATTGCTCGAAGTGAGTCGAAATATTCGGTCAACTTTTCTCGGTCAGCGTAGCCGAGTTGCCGCTGCAACGAACGAGCATCTTCTAAGACAAGATCCGTAATGTCACGTTGTTGATCAATTTCATTGGTTGAAAAGAGTCGTCGATACATCTTGCGAGGATCACGAATCGAGGGAGCCAGATGACCGGTTCCATACCATGAGATGTTGTCGAAGTAGATCGACTCTTTGTTGTCTTTGTGGCTGTTGCAACTGAACTCCAGAGTTGGAAAAGGAGTCTGCTTGCCGATATGGTCAGCGACTTGATGATCAAGAGTCCGGTCAAGCGGCCAGGCTGTCCCCTCAATTGTGTAGGGTTTGGCACTGCTGAGATAACAACTCGCGCACTGCGCATGGACGTCCGTCCCTTGTTGAAACGTGCGATCCATACCGGTAATGAGTGAAATTTTGTGTTTCCACTCAGCCAACGGTTGCATGGTTTGCGTCAGTTCATCGAGTGGTCGAACACTCAGATTCGGATCCTGTTTTCCCAGTGACCGCATGACATTTCCGAGGTTGCCTTTCGGGATAATGTGGTCGTTCTCTCCCGGAAAGAAACCGCGTCTGACGACGCCAATCGGAACATAGAAGTGTGCCATTCGGAGTGTGGGCATCTGTGTCGAAGCTGCTGATGCCAGACTTTCCAGCCAAGGCATTGCCAAAGCTGCTCCTCCGACTCCTCGAAGGAAGTCTCTTCTTGTGGTGTGTCTCATTTGAGTTGCCTCAATTTTAATTGTCGACAGGTGCTTTTGCCGGGTTTGTTTTGTTCAAGAAAGGATCACTCAGAATGACTTCGCGAATCAAGGTCTGAATCCGGTAGTCGTCTGCTTTGCTCGCTGCGGTGATTTGATCGAGAGCAATTTCGTCAGATGAGTCGAGTTCTCTGCCGAGAGCGAAGGAAAGCAGATGCCCGGAAAAACCTTTGGTAAAACGATCCCGTTCCGCAAGCATCGCATCTTTGAAGCCGACCACATCCGTGAATTCATGTCGTCGGAACAGTACCCCTGCTGTGTCAATATCTCGACCATTTTGATACTTCGTTCGCCAAGATCCCACAGGGTTAAAGTTCTCGAGAGCAAAGCCCAGAGGATCGATCTTCTCGTGACATCCTTTGCAGTCTGCCCGTTGGCGATGCAGCGAGAGTTGTTCCCGAAGCGTTAATTGTTCTGTGGAGGCTGTCAGTTCTTCCAAAGGGGGCACATCCGCCGGGGGTGGTTGAGGTGGGCTGTTGAAGATCACGCTAGCAACCCACGCTCCACGAGTAATTGGCTGCGTCCGCTCAGGTCCAGAAGTCATTGTCATGACGGCGGCATTTGTAATGACTCCACCGACACGGCGATCTGTTACCGGGACTCGTCGGAATGTCAGCGCAGCGACTTCCCCTTTGGGAAGTTTGGCAGACTGCTCGGTTCCGGATTTTAATGGACCGTATGCTTCCTCCAGCAATCCCGAACGGTAAGTAAAATCGGAATCGATGAACTGCAAGATTGATTGATTTTCAATCAGAACCGTTTCAAAAACGAGCAGCGGTTCAAGCATCATGTGCATGCTGTCCCGGTACTTTGAGAAATAGAACTGTGGAAAACGCTCGCGGTTCGGAATCGAAGAGATGAGTCTGTCGAGTTGCAACCATTGTGCAGGAAAACTGTCGCAGAACCGTTTGAGTTTTCTGTCATGAAACATGCGATCAACTTCTTGTTGAAGTATCTCGGGTTGATGCAGTCTCCCCTCAGCAGCTAGCTCCAACAAGTGATCATCCGGCAAGCTTCCCCATAGAAAGAAGGAGAGTCGAGACGCAATCCCGAAATCGTCGAGAGGTTCACTTCCATTCCCCTCGGCAGCGGTATCGTATAGATAAAGAAAACGAGGAGACGAGATCACGGCTGCTGCCACTCCTTGCATTGCCTCGGTGAAATCGCTTCCAGTCTCGATTTTCCGCTTCACATATATGGCATAACGAGTCACTGTCTCTTCATCAACGGGTCGTCTGAATGCACGAGATAGAAAGACTTTCAAACGGTGCTGAACCTCTTGGTTGATATCGGCAGACTCGTTTGGTGGAGCGAAAAAACTCTTCCAGATGCCAACGTTTTTCGGAGTAAAGTCTGGGCTCTTAGTAATCGAAGCTCCCAGGTGTAGAAACGCCTCCATCAGCAGCGGTGACAAAGAGAGATGATCTCCCTGAGTGTCATAGCCATGTTCCGCTCGCAGGTCTTGAGGAAATGCAGCGACCCCCGCCAACCGAGGTTCAATCATTTGCGATTTACCAAGTGGACGATTACCAACTCGCACGGTATCTGCCATCTTGCCGGTTTCGGGCCGAAAGTAGCCCTGATGCTCTCGCATTGTCCGTTCAGGTAGAGTGAATACGACACACTTTAAATCGAATAAATCCGTTACAGCGTTATTGTACTGAAAACGATTCATCCGCCGCAGAGGAGATGGTCCATACCGCTGTCGACTGGAGAGTGACTCATGAAAAACTTCACGCAGCGACTTCACTAATGAACTACGAATCGGCTCATCCAGTGGCGGCTCACCGTCTGGCGGCATCTCACCTCGATCGAGTACACCAATAAGATTCTTCACGAGTTCAGGGCGTTTCGCCAACTCGGTTCCCTGAAGCCCGACGAGAGCGATGCCTCCTTCTGCATCATCTTCCGCACCATGACATTGTGCACAATGCTTTGTGACAACAGCAGCCAACTTCTTTTCTAGTGTACCAGTTGTGAATGCCCCTGGAAGGTCTGAGTCAGGCAAGGCTGTCGCTTGTGGCGGTTCTGCTGCACTGATGATCCCTCGCTCTCGCAGCCCTTCGGCGCAGAGAATCAACGTGAAGAAGAGAGCATACCTAGTGCCTCGCTTAACTTTGTAGAAATTTCGCATACGTCAATGACCTGATTGCGTCGAGCCAAAATGTGGCAACTCTTTCCAAGCACACATTCTGGTTCATTCCGCAAGCGCACATCAAGCCTGTACCGGAACATTCTTCTCGATGTCTGGAGCAGAATTTTCTTTCGTGGTGACGAATGCAATAACGGCACCGAATCCGGTCAGCAGCAATACAAGTAAAATTGTTTGCCAATTTTGAAGCCTCGTTTTCGAGCCGAAGTCGAGGTCAAGTTCGAGTGGTGCATTTTCGGAGACTTGTACACTACGACCGAATGTATAAACATTTCCCTCTTCGGGCAGACTAATGAGAATCGCCTGCGGTGCCGGCTCAGTCGTATGCTGATGCTGCACCAAACGCCCTGCGATCTTCTGTAACACCGCGTTGTCAGCTGTCGTGTTTCCTTGCAGCAATTGACTCAATTGTTGGGGTCTGAAATTCAGCTGATCCTGTTGTAAGACCGGATTGCCTGCCGCAGCCTGGCGAAGTTGTTCATTCTCAACGATAGAATCTTCCGTTCCGCTGTGATCCAGATATAAACGCTGACGGCGGGTGTTGAGACCAACAATCGCTTGCTGCATTTGCAGGTTTTCCAGTTGGACACGCGCATCTTCGTTTGAGGCTGCGTCGAGCGCGTACAAGTTTGCGACACTGTTTAGCGCCCAGCGAGCCTTCGACTGCTCTCCTTCCTGAAGAAGTTGATTCGCTTGATCTAGAAGTTGAGCAGCATGTTGTGCCTGAACGTCTCGTTTCCCGCTATTCTTCGACAGGTACGATTTCAGATCATAGCTTTTCTGGTTCCTCTGTTGAATGAGTTCCAGATTGCCATCGTT
The DNA here is from genome assembly GCA_018659505.1 of Planctomicrobium sp. GTDB lineage: Bacteria > Planctomycetota > Planctomycetia > Planctomycetales > Planctomycetaceae > Thalassoglobus. Next base: position 1,974 of record JABJMI010000850.1, on the reverse strand, counting down.
GTTGGTCAACTCAAATCCCTGTGGAGCAATGACATTCCACTTAATGTTCTCCAAAGGAACATTTAACTGAGGGCTGCTCAGGTGATAGTTCTTTAAGCCTGCCCCCTTAACTGAATAAACGAAACGGACATGGGCAGTACGATCATCCAGACCAGGAAGAATGTAGAATTGCCAAGCATTTGCCTTCCCGCCCAGACGAATGGAGTTCACACTTTCACCGTTCACGAAAATGCTAAATAGCTCTCCTCCTTCCGGAAGTCCAACGCTGAGACTGCTTCGCTGAATGACTTCCATGATGACATCAACCGAGGTGACTTGGTCACCCGTTTGCGATAGCACGGTAATGAGTTCGCCCTCAGCGACGCGAAGCTTGAGAGCATCTGCCAGTGAATGGCGTTTCGCACTCACCTTCAAATCGTTTTGGGGATCGACTGTCCGAAAGACGAGCGATGGAGCGTTTCGATTCCCAACTTCTCGAAGAATAGGAGGGACCATATTCCAGTCAATTCGCTGCCATCCTTGAGTGAGAGGTTCGTGTACTAACTCCAGTCGTCCGCCAGTCCGCACGCTAAAGTAATATGAGAATTGACGAACTTGAAGAAACTCAGCTGGGCTCAGTAACTCTTCTTCATTCTCTCGATCACCACGACGTTCGAACTCGATTTGAAATTGAAACTTGCCAAGTAATCGTCGTTTGAATTGAACTTCCCAGATGTCTGAATCGGGCGCGGTTCTCACTAGATCGCTCACTACGTTACCAGTCGCGCGAAGAGTTTTGATTTCTTCCTCGTTAGTAATGGGGAGCCTCACTTGCAGCGAGCGAATCGAAGCGTTTTGCACATTGAAATTTGCGATCAATGCCGACTTTGTTTGACCTTCCCGCAAAACAATTTCGTGAAGGATTTGAGCTGTTACCCAAGGATCGAGTTTTTCGATACCGAGAATCAGCTTCCAGTCTCGCTGCAATAGTCGAAACGCCAAGGCTCCTTGAGCATTGCCACCCATGGCTCGCGGATCAGTTTCGGAGAGATTTTGACGCGAGACTGTTCTCAGTCGGATACCCGTTGTTGGCCGAACGACCAATTCGCCGGTTTGACGTTCTGCCTCATTCAATTCGAAACGAGGGATTTCCCACTGTGCGAGTTCAGTCGGTGCTGTCCCAGTGAGAGTCAGAGCGAAGCCTTGCGCTCCGATGGTCTTCCCGTTGAGGTGAAGAATAATTTGTCGTGAATCCCCTTCCGTGAGTTCGGACCAGTGATGGAGCGCTGCCCCGCTAAGCGACTCGACCTCAAGCCCGTCAGGGAGAGGGAAACTGAGTTGAAATAGTCCTGCACGCGAAATTTCAGCAGCGAAGTTCACTCCTAAGACAATACGCTCATCACCCAGAGATAAGACTTGTTTACTGACAACACGGACTTCCGAATCGACGGGGGCGACACTAACCGTTAGCTCTCCACCTTCGGCTCCATAGCGGTAGACGCGATGCAGAACCGCTGGCTCGGGAACGCTCAAACGAGAGTCGAAATCCCCAAGATTCACCGCGGACATCTGTTGTGGTTCCAGGCTTTCAGGTTGTGCCTCTGGACCGAACGCGACTGCAAACAGACCGACTTCTCCATTCGCATCAATGACTTTCAAGGGAGAGAGTGTGACCTCTGTAGGCAACGGATCGAGACCACGTTGCGTTTCAATCATGATGTCGAACGCACCTGACTGAGCAGGTTCGATCTCAATCTTTAGATTTCCTTTATCTGCGTCGAACTGCCAGGAACCTACTGGTCCACTCACTTCGCTGACTGTAAGTCCATTCGGAACGGAGACGTTCAACTCATCCACCTGCCCTTGAGACGTACGAATATTGAGACGATGGAGACCATCGACAACACCTGGACCAGGCAGGAACAAATTGGAAGCTTCAACAAAGAACTGTGTCGTTTCCGCAGTGACATCACGGATCTTTGGTTTAAGAAAAAT
>JABJMI010000889.1 GCA_018659505.1 Planctomicrobium sp. | reverse complement strand
TCAGTTTCCAATCCCAGTTTTCTCCACGGATCGCCGGTGGTGGAGATGTTGTCGCCAGTTTGGGATCGTAATTTTTCTTGGGAGCTGGTTTCGTAAAGAGACTCAAGCTCCACATTGCTTCGGTCGCATTTTCATTGTCTTTCCCTTCATCAACAATCGGGAAGAGCTCAACAGTCGTTCCAGGTAAGTGGTCTTCTGAAAAGGTTTTGGAAACTCCTCGTTGTAATGTCCAGGCATCTCCATTCACTTCAGTGACGTTGGCGAATTCATCGTTAATCCAAACACGAAATCCGCCTGTCGTCGGGAAATCTTTAGAAAGTCCTGCGAGGGTCAATTCCGAATCAGCCTTACTAAGGCCATCTGGCAATTCGATCAGTGGAAAGAGACGACTGCGTTCCGGCGCAGAATTCATTGAAAGCCCCTCCGCTGTGATGGTAACCGTGAGATCAGGGTTACCTTCGCTAGCTGGGCTGATTGCATCACAAGTCGAAATTCGGTGAAGTAAGTCCACCGACTCGAACCTTTCCAGAAACTGAGCGAGTTCTTGGATCGTTGCCTTCGCTTCGAGAGTCACTGGGATCGTTGTAAAGACGTTCCCTTGAGAGACACGTCGTTCGAGTTTTATCGAAACTTTTTCAAATCCCGAAATCTGAGCGAGATCGGTCAACCATTCCTGGTAGAGTCGCTGCGCATTGAGAGGGTCGGGCGGAAGGCTTGATTTCCGCCAATCCGCAAGTTGAATTTCTTTCCGACGTAGCGCTATTTGCTGATCGAATTTCTCGTTCGACTCTTCTTGCAAACGCTCTTCCTCAGCTGTGAGTGCGTTGATCGGTTCAACAAATGTACTGTCGTAAATTGGTAGTCCAAACCACAGGACGACAACCGCCCCGAGCCCACCAGCCAGTAGTTTTTCACGCTGTTGCATGAGAGTTACTCAATTAAAAGATCTGAGTCTAAGCCTCAGGGATTGTTTTTATGATTTCGACGATTGCTTCTTGGACGACTGCGTGACTTTGGGGTCGCTATCCACAATCTTGATGACTTCGACATTGAGTTCAAAACGAATTGGATAGTCTGGATCTCTGGAGGAAGTTGTTGTCGCCTGCGGGGTGACACGGAATCCGTTCTCTGCAAGTTGCTGGTTTAAGTTGTCGACGTCGTTACGTAATCGGGCGAACCCGACTCCCGTGAATCGCGCCTCTGAATCGGTCGCCACCACAGGTTGCAAGCGAAGTTCACTCATATAAAGTCGATCCGTTCCAGGCATGTGATTTCGCAGTCGGTTCCAAACCGACACGGGATCGATTTTGCCGGTCTTCCATGAGTCAATGTTTTGAAACGCTTCAAGCTGTGGATCGCCTTCTTTTAACTTGCGGTCTGTCTCTGAGATGCTGTCATTCAGAGCAGCGATGCTTGCTTCCAGTCCACTTTTTCTTGACGAGAAGGAACCATAAACCATCAACATCAATAACGCTGCCGCTGTGCCTCCACCGATCCAGTACCACTTACGCCGATCTGGTTTCTCAGCCCGTTTACGTGGATTGAGTAGATCAATACGGGAATCTGAATTAGCAATCGGCAGTCCTGCCCCAATGAGCGGTTCATACCCGTTAATGTCTGAAAAGGATTTCAGAGATTCCGGGATTTGAACCACTTTGACATTACCAGGGAATTTCTTATTGAGAAGCTGCAAGACGTCTTCGTCTTCTGCTGTTCCCACTGCGAAACAATGATCAATGTCCACATTCGGATGTGTTTGATTCAGAGCAATGATCGAGCGAGTGATTCCACTTTCTAACGGCTTCAAACGGTTCGTTTCTGGAAGAACCATCGAGTGTGAAAAGACCAACGCACCTCGATCAAAGATCGTCAGTTCAATCAGCGACTTTCGCTGAAAGACGACCATCTCTGGCTGAGACTGCCCGAGACTAGCACCCGCAAATTGTTTTACGAACTGACCAATTGCAATCGGAGTGATGGTCGCATGTTGAACTTCGAAGCCTGCAGTCGTGAGGATTTCGCGAATACGTCGTAACCGTTTGCGATCAATTGATGCCGTGAGAACAGCTTGTCCACCGCCTGAAGCAGATGATTCGAGCTTGATATAATCGAGAGCGAGGTCATCAATCGCCATCGAAGACTTAGAGGCTGATTGAAACTTGACCAGATCAGGTAGTTCGTCATCTGGAGATTGTGGCAACTGCAATTGCCGGACAACTACCATTTCACGAGGTAAGAGAAGAGTCGCCGTTCCAGGAGAGATTGACTGCGATGAAAGCCACTTCTTGAGCTTCTCTCCCAGTTCCTGAGCAGTGAAACTGGTATCGTGATGTTCGAACGAATCCCAAAGTACTGCTTGACTGACACGACCAGTTGCGTCAGCGGAAACAATGCGAATCCCGTCGATGGACCATTCTATAATTTGTTGGGACATAATTTCAGTAACTCAAGTTTCTGTAGTTTGAAAAGGCGTTGTCACGCTCTTCAGTAAAGGTACTTCCTTCTCCGTGTCTCAGCGCCTTCGTGGTGAATTATATTTTTATTCTTAAACTGA
>JABJMI010000846.1 GCA_018659505.1 Planctomicrobium sp. | reverse complement strand
GTGTGGCTGCAAACATTTAAGAAATGAATCAACACGGAGGCACTTAGGAAATATTGATCTTAAAAGGCTCATCAGTGGATTGAGGCAATGAACGGAACCAAAAGGAGAACGCAGATCGTCACGGATGAAACGTATCGTTTTTCATTTCTCCGTGTCTCATCGCCTCCGCGGTGAATTTCTTCTTTCTTGAATTCAACCACTGGGATTGTCAGGAGAACCGCTTTTTAAGGTCGCTGTATCTCGTCGACAACCGGGAAAATTCCGGGACCATCATGCGCGTAATTCTCAGCGAGAAGTCTTTCCCAATCTTGTATTGATCGCAGCTTGCTAAATGCTTTTCGGAGTGCAACTGTTTGAGGATGTAATCGGGCGTATTTGAATCCGAATTTTCGAATTGCTCCAATGGCACTTTCCTTGTGATGGAGCAATGCGAGTTCTAAGTGTCGTTCCAATGCGGTTCGTTGCTCATGAATTGATGGTGGATTGGGGGACTGATTTTCGAAGAGAAGGTTCCTTGCCTGTTGGAAAACCCAGGGGTTTCCGATGGCTCCGCGTGCAATGGTGACGCCATCGACTCCTGTCTGTTGAAGCATATTCACGCAATCTTCAGCGGAGAATAAATCACCGCTGCCGAGAACGGTATTCTCGCCAGCGAACTCTTTGACTTCTCTTAAGAAATCCCAGTTACTGGGACCGATGTACTTTTGCTCGACAGTACGACCATGAACAGTCACGGCAGCGACGCCGCAGGAATATGCCTGTTCTAGGATCTGAAAGAAGTTGTCGCGGCTTTCGCTGGTGTCATCGATTCCGCGTCTCATTTTGACAGTCACAGGAATCTCACCAGGAACGGTATCTCGCACCGACTGAATGATTTTAATGGCAGACTCAGGTTCTCCAAGATGATACCCACCACGGCAGCCTCCGATGGCTGACTTCACAGGGCAACCGAAATTGATATCGATCACATCAAAGCCAGAGTCCACGAGACGTTTCGCAGCGACGATGAACTTCTCTGGATCAGAACCCATTAACTGTGCGCCGACTGGATGATCAGAGTCTTCAACTCGAAAGTGGTGTGCCGTTTTTCCTGAGACTTTCACCTCGCTGGCAAAGCGGTCAATCATCACTTCAGCAACCGTATATGAAGCACCATATTCCCGAGCGAGTGCCCGCATCGACCAGTCGCTGTAACCGCTTAAAGCGGCTTGTACGAATGGATGTTCAAGTTCAATAGAACCGATCCGCAATGGATTTATTGTGGTCGTAGACATGAAGTGTTTATTGGTGGTGAATGAAAATAGCTCCGCGACCGTAAGGTAGCAGAGCTATTGATGAGATAGTATGCGGACGCGATCTTCAACGCACTGTTTAGTCGGGCACTTTAAGTGTCCGGCTAAACTATTGCTGATTAAGTTGCCTGGCTGGATTCAGTCCTACGATTCGGACTGTCGTTAGGACCGAGAGGTTCTTCTGACGGTAAGACTTGAGCGACATCGACACGGTTATCGTCGCCGCCGAAGGCATTCAAGTAGCCGAGCAATTCTTGATAGTGTCCATAGATTCTCATGGAATCGTATCGCGTGATGAATCGAGTTCGGTCACGGCTATTCAGTCGCGTCCAAGCAACGATGGTTTTGTCGAGTGCTCCCAAAAGAACAATTGCGTGTGTACTTTTCAGTTTGAGCTGTGATTGGACCGGGATATCAGGGTCGCTGCCGTCGACAGCAAAGGGGAGATCGATGAGACCACCCGACTGATTCTGGACATCATCTCCTCCAAAGGGATGCAATCCGATTTCAATACTGTTTTCGGTGCTGATGGCATCCTCAATTTTATCGCCGAGCGATTCACCGTCAGGATTATGAGTCACTCGTCGTCGCCAGCGGTCACAATGGACGAGTAGATTTACCAAATGGTCTTTTGTGGGGTCGTCGAAGCCTCCACGATCCGAGAGCTCATCATTTGCAAGAAGTTCAGCCCGCATGGTGAAGACCGGCGAGAGCGCCGCTGCAATGTGTAGGTTCCGTAGGGTGACGATGGCTCGTCGAAATTGTTCTTTTCCAGGGTCGCCGATAGGCATTTGTAATACTCCAATTAAATTTTAATGATGGATGCTGAAGAGAAGCGGGACTTTCATTTCGAAAGAATTTTAGAACGCGGATTAGTTGGATCGATGCGGATTCACGCGGATAAAGAATTGATCTGAGTAACTGACTACGGTTTCACCAACTTCTAAGAGGACACAAATCAATAAAATGCGTTTTTCTTCTACAAGCTCGACGCGCAAGCGAGTGGATACTGCACGTATGACTCACTCGCTTGCGCGTCGTGCTTGTATTTAATCCCAATCATCGCGCAGCTTATTGTTTTCTCGTTACTAAGTATCTGTGTCAATCTGCTGAGATCAGCTTGATCCGTGTTCTCTACTTTTTCTTTCGTATCTACGACAGTTTTGTTGAAAGAGGTGCGACTTGATCGACTCTACTATCTACCGCAGACATGAGTTCATTTAGAATGGACGATGCTGAGCGGTCCTTAGACTTTTTCAGTTTTTCGAGTTCGTCTTCGAGAAACATTCCGCGAAGGGCATCAAGTACTGCCACACGTCCCTCTGATTGGCGGAGTTTAAGAAGCTGACCTGCTTCATCCAGTTCTCTGGGAAAGGGGCAGGGCGGGGTGGCATCACTCCTTTCGCCGCTGGCATTTTGCTTTGGTCCTGATTGCTTACGTCGCCGTTTCCTCAGGGAGATCAGCTTCGGCAGCATGGCGATAGCGAAGCCTGCGAAACCTCCGGTCGCTGCGGTTCCACCTAGAATTCCGGTCCATTGCAAGAGTGTCAGACCGACTGGTAATGCGTGAGAGATTCTGCCTAACCAACTCTTTGATTCAGGAGGAGGTGAAGGCACAACAAGCTGTTCTGGTGATTCTCCTTCTGTTGGAATGGCTTCTATTGCAAGAGTCTCACTTGTCGCAATTTCTTCAGTTGATGGAAGAGTTGTGATCTCGTCTGAGGACGCTTGATAACCCAATTCAGTCGGAGTCTTTATTGGCGTACTTCCTGAAGCGCTCAGCTTCAATTGCTTCAGTAATGATTCACGATTTTTAAAGCCGATGATCCTGTAGTTCTGTGATTGGAATGTCGGCAGGTGCTGGATGCGGTGCTTGATTGCCAATCCACGATGTCGGTCGTAATCGAGGATATGGACATGAAAGTGCTCCTCAATCGCCGCTCGAAAGTTGCTATCCGTATTCCAGTTTCTCCAAAATAAGTGGCAACTGCTGCACCACTTAGCAGTCCAAATGACGAGCAGTGGTTTGGAGCGGTTTGAACAATCGCATCTCAATGCAATTTGCGATCGTTGACTGGAATTCTTCCATTCTCTCCAGCCGGTTCTCAACTCAGTAATCGAGAGGTTGTAATGATCGTTTAATCGTTTTTCAATTGAGCCAGTTTGCTTTTGGAATTCCAATAATGTTGCGGCATCCTTTGAACTCAATAGGTATTCAACAAGCGAAAACCCTACTGCGTAAAGCGATTCGATTTCATTCGAACCTTTGGGATACTCGTAGCTGTTCAGCCAGTTACTTTGAATGAGATCTCCATCAGTTCTAAGAGCGACGCTTCTTAATTCCTGTTGAACCTTTGGAGATTCGAAGAGTGTGGAACAACCTTCGTCGAGCCAGCGTTCGATAGGATGCCGGACGAGAGAT
>JABJMI010000609.1 GCA_018659505.1 Planctomicrobium sp. | reverse complement strand
AGAAACAGCTTGTTCTCGTGGTTTGCCCATCAGTTGATGGTACTGGCGAAACGCTTCTTCTTCATTGGGACCAAGATTGATCTGCTTGCGGTTGATCTCAACGTACCAGAGACCACGTGCTTTCTTGAAGAAAGGCTTGGGGAAGTGGGGCATTGCGAACCCTCCAATCGTATCCAGGAAACGGAAACAACAGAGGCGAAGAAAAGTTCGCTTCACGATTCGGACCGGCTGCCACCAGTTCTCCAAATCATAATTCAGCCTGACTTTTCGGACAACTTCTCGGACAGAGCCGATTTCTGAAGTTGCCGATTTGTCGTAAGTCCTTTGTTAGTAAAATACACCCGGAGGGATTCGAACCATAAGTCACAACCCTCTACTGTCACAAAAGATAGCGTCAATGGCCATTCGAACGCGCTGCAGAATCCGACGCACGAAAAGCTGGTTTTGGTATTCGAACTGCTTTTGCAACTTCCTCAACCGCTGAAGCAAGTCATCATTGAGATGCTTGAATCAAACAGTGATTGACCTTTGGCCTGTGTCTACTCGTCTACGTCTACACAACCTCGTCGATCATTGAGGATATTGAGGTTTCGTAGACGGGTCTGCGACTCTATAGGTACTCCCGGGCGCAAATCAATTTGAAACTGCAATGGGAACCGTCGCGGACTTAGGCTGGCTTTCTTTCGACTGTCCGGATTTTCTGGCTGATCATGGCAACCTGTTCCCGTGGCTGATGTTGCAACGGAGGTTCTGTGACAGCCAGCGAAAAATGGTAGCCCATGCCATGCACTTATCCACGAATGGTGGCGCGGGGTTAAGATGATGCGGCATGTGCGAATTGCAGCGGGGGCTGGTGTTCGAGCACTGAATGTCGACGGGCGCGGTTATAGAAAAATTCAATGTGTTCGGATAGGTTATGACGGCCTCACTCCTGAAGAACATCGATCCCATGAACTCCGATTTTCTCACTTATCTACTCGCTTAACCGGAAAAGATTCATCCGGCGTATCGAGGAAGACTGAAATATCGTTGTCGCGATTCAGTACCAACTCCGCCGCAGGGGCTTAGGAAAGTTAAGCCGATTTTAAAGATGTGCATCGAACCAGAGTGGTCGAGCGATCTCTGTCTTGGGCATTAACCGGTGATTCAAATGTGGAGATTACATCAGTCACATTTCCAAAGGCGGACCGAGTCAAAGACGATCCGACTATTCGGACCTCCCTTGAACGTAAACCTTGGCCCCAGTTTGTCTTTTTCGTTGATGATGGTGACCGCCTCGTGCATGTAGGTCTTGCTGTAGCCGTTGACGCCAATCGTTATCTTTCCTTTCCTGTATTCAATGACAAGGTCGATCCATTCACCGAGCTTCATGTCTGAATCGGACTCGGTGAAAGACGGACCGTCCGGAAGTTTTATTCGATGGCCTCCGCCTTCAATGTAGCCAAGGCCGATCATGTGGTGGCCGATTTGAAAACTGGGCCGGCCGGGTGTGAGTTCCGGTTTTTCGAATTTGTAGCGCAGGTGACAGACAAACTGTTCGGGAATGCGATTGAGATGGACAACCGGTTCCAGTCCGAGGTGATGATCTCGCTTGAGTGCTTTCATCGCCTCTTCCTTCGATTCGAACTTGGCAGTCACAATCAGTTTGCCATCCTTGATTTGCTTGTCCTTCGTTGGTGCACCCCATCGTTCTCGGTTGAATTCGCCATCGAAGTTATCTGAGTAAACGAGCGTTCCTTTCTGAAACAATTGAGATTTGAAGGCTGGTGGATCGGCGGCATGCGCGCTTGGACACAATATGGAGAACAGGGCGACTGCGGTGACAGTGTATTTCATGGTTCGAGTTTCCTGGTTGTCTGATTGGCTACTGGCGATCTTGAGCTTCACGTTGGACAGATTCTTTGACGTTGGCGTCAAATTGTTCGTGGAATGCGGCATCGGCATCGATCTCAGAATCGCCGTGTTTCAGATAAGGACGCGGGCGTTTTGCAAAATCGCAGCCAGTCCATCGAAGATTGTTGAAAACCGGAATCTTTCCCTGCCAGGGTTTGGCAACTTTGTCTGGACGCTCCTTCTGGCCGGGAGTCAGGATTAGACTTGTGGCGAAGTCGTAGTTCTCCAGGGCTTCACCTTCGGATGTGACGAACCGATTCGTTGGCAGCGACACCGAATGGCGACCGGCTTCGGATAGCTTCATCAACGACATCGCGCCATTCTTGTTTGGAAGCGAACGGAACCCCTGGATCACCTTTTCCATCGGTGAATTAAAATCATTTGTGGCGCCGAAGAACATCACCGGACACTCGATCAGGGGCCAGTATGAGCGACAGTCGAGCGTATTGTTGTAGAGTTCCAGATCAGCCTGCATGCGCCGCGCGGATCCGGGAACTCCGGTGATATCGGTGTAGAGATAACCACTGCCGCCAACCGAGGGTGAAGCTGCTTTCACGCGCGGATCGATCGCCGTCAGCACCGTCAGCCGACCGCCCATGCTGTGACCCGTGAGACCAATCCGCAAACCATCAACTTCAGGTTGTTCTTCAAGAAACGTAATCGCTCGTCGCGCGGCCGCAGAATACAGGAGCCAACTGCTGTTCCAGGGATGAGCGACTTGATGCACCGTGCCTTCTCCGGGAGTTACGTCGTTGTTATGTTTCGGATCGATGAAGCCGGCGGGAATTCCCTGCCAGTCGGTATTGGGATCGCCCTCTTGATCGATCACCTTCTCGCCCCAATTGATCGCAATCGCCGCGTAGCCTTGCGAAGCCCAGTACAAGGCCGTTTCTGATCTTGCCCACTGTCCGCCACCATGAATCTGCACAATTCCTGGAAGTTGATCGCAGTCCTTCGGAAACGCATAGAAAGCAGCGACTCGGGTCTTCTTACCACTGAATGTGCCAACGACGAAACGAATGTGTTGGAGCACGATGTCATCGTCAACGGATTCCCGAATCAGCTCGGTCTCCAGCGGTTCGGCGTGCGGATCAAACAAAGCCCAAGTCTCGCTCACCGACTTTGGAATGTTGTCGGCCGTTGCCGTTGCGCCGCAACAGAGCAATACAATGAACGCTATCAGAGTCGCGTATTTCATGTGATTCAACTGAGATACATCTTATTCACTTTGTCCGGAATGATTTGCTTCGAACGATCGCGTGAATGAACTCTCTGACGGCGAACTCTTTGCTCTTCACGGAACCGACAATTTTGTTTTCCAGGTCTTCATCCGTGAAGCCAAAGGGGCGACCTAACGCGAATTCGATCAGGTGTTCGGTGAAGCCTCGAGCGAAGTCTTCTTCTCTTTCAGCAATGAGGTCGCGTAATTCGTAGTAATCGCTGAAAGCAGGACCTTTGTGGAGTGCACCAGCGGCGTCGATCGTCCAGGACTTCCCGTTCTTCCCTT
>JABJMI010000330.1 GCA_018659505.1 Planctomicrobium sp. | reverse complement strand
TGTCACGATAATCATTGCAGAATCAAATCGGCAATCTGGAGTTTCTCTAGGTTGCCGTTTTTTTATGCGCGATTGAGACTCCACAACTATGTCACTGGCAAATTAGTTTTCACTTTTACAGACTGGTTCGAACATGCTGGAACAAAAAATATCTCGCAGAGATTGGCTGACCCAAGCGGCTCTCTTGGGCATGGTTGGAACCGGTGGGCTTGCTCTCGCTCAAGATCTTCAACCAGCTGAATCGACTACTGAGAAAGCAAAGCGAAAACCTCGCATCGCGACGTCGACCTACTCTTACTGGCGATATCGCAAAGACTCCAAGCTGTCCATCGTCAATTGCATCGATCTTGCAGCTGAGGCAAGTTTTGATGGAGTCGAAGTCTTGCATGTTCAAATGCAGGACGAATCAAATGCAGCCTTGCAAAAAATCAAACAGCGAGCCTTTAGCAACGGTCTCGACTTGTGTGGAATTTCGACTCATCAATCTTTTGTCTCGCCCGATGCTGAAGTTCGTCAAAAAAACATCGAGCATACAATTCACTGTATTGAGCTTGCTTATGCGATGGGAATTCCCACGATGCGAGTCAATACCGGACGCTGGGGAACGATCAAGAGTTTCGACGAATTGATGGCCAACAAAGGAATCGAACCAATCTTACCCGGTCACACTGAAGATGAAGGATTCAAATGGGTCATCGATTCCTTAGAGAAATGCTTACCGAAAGCTGAAGAGTGTGGAGTCGTCCTCGGTTTGGAAAATCACTGGGGACTGGGGCGAACCGCTGAGGGAGTCATTCGAGTTATCGATGCGATTGATTCACCATGGCTGAGAGCCACACTAGATACAGGTAATTTTCTGGAACGGCAATACGAGCAGTATGAACAACTTGCTCCGTACGCTGCGTTTGTGCAAGCGAAAACCTACATCGGCGGAGGAACGTGGTACACGCTGGACGTTGACTACGAACGAGTTGCAAAATTGCTCAACGACGTCGATTACTCGGGGTATATTTCGCTTGAATTTGAAGGACAAGCGAAGCACGAGACAGCCATTCCACAAAGTCTGAGAATGCTCCGCAAAGCTTTTAGTTGATCTGCCGACATGCCTGAGAAATTGGAGAGTCAATTCACACATTCTGAATTGATCAGTTTGCGCAGGCGGTTGAACCACTGGTTCCGCAAGCATGGTCGACAACTCCCCTGGAGAGAAACTCGCGATCCGTATCTCATCTGGATCAGCGAAATCATGCTGCAACAAACGACTGTCAAAGCTGTTGTTCCTTATTTCGAACGCTTCATCAATCGATTCCCTACAGCTCATGAACTCGCAGCTGCGAGTGAGGAAGAAGTTCTTCAGTACTGGGAAGGACTCGGGTACTACAGCCGTGGTCGAAACATTCGCAAAACTGCAATTTTGATCAGAGATCAGTACGACGGAGTTTTCCCAAAGAGTCTGATTGAACTTCAAAAGCTTCCCGGAATCGGTCGCTACACTGCCGGTGCGATTCGCTCTTTCGCCTTTGACTTACCTGCACCAATCGTCGAAGCGAACACTTTACGACTCTATTGCCGACTGCTGAATTTCGAAGGTGACCCACGCAGCCGGGATGGAGAAAATCTCTTGTGGACCCTAGCTGAAGAACTGCAACCGAAATCCAAAGCAGGACAAGTCAATCAGGCACTGATGGAGCTTGGTTCACAAGTCTGCACGCCGGTCGAACCGAAATGTGAAACATGCTCAATCTCGATGTACTGTCATGCGTTTGAGTGCGGAACACAAAATGAAATCCCTCTCAAAAAAGTCCGCCCCAAGGTAACGCAAGTTGTTGAGGCGACAGTCGCTGTTCACCATCAGGGGGAATACCTGGTAAGGCAAAGGCAACCAGAAGAACGCTGGGCAGGGATGTGGGACTTCGTTCGTTTCCCGATTAAGAGTGTCACTTTCAAAGATAAAATAACGAAAGCAAGACAATCTCAATTGCAGTCAGAGATCCAGAATGTATTAACCGAGGAATACCATCTCAGTATTGAATCACTACAAGTCGTCACGGAAATCAAACACAGTGTCACACGCTATCGGATTCGACTTTTATGCTGTGAGGCAGAGCTTAATTCGAAGATGAATTCTGTTGAGATCGAGAATACTCAATGGCTGACGTTAGCCGAACTAGAAAACCTCCCCATGCCGATCACCGGTCGTCAGTTCTCGCAAGAACTTGCGAGAACGTGAGTAACTTAATCTCCAAAATGTTCGGGGAAATCTTTTTTGTATCGCTGTAAGAGTTTGTCGACGTCTGCTGGCACAATGTAAATCTTTCCAAGTACCTTCTTTGTCTCACCCGGTTTGAGACCTCCTAAACGAAAGTCTGAATGCAGGCAAACTGCGACTCCCTGAAAGAGTTCCTGGTATGGGTCGAATGCAGTGGCGAAGATCATTGATTCATCACCAGAGAAGCAACCAATCAAACCGTTACTAGGAACCAAATCACTTAACGGGCGAGGGTTCACATCATTGCGGTTCACACCGGCGGGAGCCCAAACTTGTCCGGGGATGTACCTCGCCTTGGTTGCCCATTTACGGGTAGGCATTCGTGTGAGTTCTTCATCAAGGAAGATGAAAGACTTACCGAGATACGTTTCCTGATCTGCACCAGTAAAGTCAGCCAGACGCACACATGGCTGCGCCCAAACGGCTTCGGAGCGTTTCTTCGTCGGATTATGAGCAGTTAGCTCGAAGGTCACCGTATCTTCGGTTGATGAAATGACGTGTTCAACAATCAGCCCGTCATTTACGACACAACGCAACTTCAACTTCGTCTTATCTTCGTTCACTTCGAGAAGCTTCGTCTCATGCTGCATCCGGGTATGTTTCACCCAGTCCGCATCAGTTGAGCCAGCACGGCAATACGCTTCGAGGTAGTGAATGCGAATCTCTTTGCCCGGAATCTGGTCACCAGAAATTGTGAGCCAGTTCTTCTCCCAACTCAGCTTCAGCGGTTCAGCGCCCGCAG
>JABJMI010000844.1 GCA_018659505.1 Planctomicrobium sp. | reverse complement strand
GAAAAACTCCTACTGCGGAAGTCTTGAAGCAGGAAGAGGAAAAGATCCTCAACAACCTGAACTTAACTCAGGTTGATGAAAAAGATGTGATCTCGTTGTACACATCTGTCCTCGACGAAATTTCACATGTCGAAGTGACCAAAGAAGAAAAGCGGTTGTACGACAGACATCACAAAGGGACGATGCAGCGGCAGATTACTTGGGATGCTCTGGCATTCGGAACAGAGTTGGCAACTGCACAGTTTGGAAGTGCAATTAAAACCGGTGCCAACAGTTGGTGGGACTACCGCAACAATGCTTTCAAAAAAGATATGGACTTTTTGAAGATCGAAAAGATTGAAGTCACAGGTCTCTTAAAGCGTTCTAATTTACTGCTCGATACGTTTTGGGAACTGGCACGTAAAAAAGAGATCCCTGATCGTTGGCTCGTACGCGGTGATAACCTCGATGAGCTAGAAGCAGCGGTCGCGGAAACGGATCTTGAGACACGACTCCGCGTATTAAATCGCATGAAACCTTTCATGGAAGCGTATCCTCCGTACTGGTATTACCTGAGTCGAACCCAACAAGAACTGGGTCAACTGACCGAGGCGATTGAGACCTATTCCTACCTCGAAAAGATTGGCAACGGTCACTTCCGCAAAGATGATATGCTCGCGACAGCGATGGCAAACAAGGCTGCGATTCAAGACTTCCTAGGAGACAATCGCGCTTTAGCATCAGCAGAGAAAGCCCTGCTATACTCAACAGATGTCTGGGAAGCAAATTTAATTGCCAGCCGTATTTTGCAACGCAACGGTCAAATGGCGATGGCTGAAGATGCGATTCTGAGAAATCTTGATGTGGACCTCGAAGCCCCACAAAGCACGATCTTCTTAGCTTCGCTGTATTATTACACACGCGAAGAAGAGAAGATTGTCAAACTAATGAATGACCAGTCCGCCGTTGCTCATTTACCGGCTCCGGTTTTATTACGTTGTGCTTCATTGATTGGTGCAAAACGGACACCTCCACACGTCATGAAAAACATCTTGGCGTCACTCTCTGCTTACCCCAAAAACCAGTTTGGTCGAGACGAACTCACGCTGCGTGTCGGCTATGCCTGGCAACTTCACTTAGCAAACTTTGAAGTTCGACAAGGTGGAAGACTTCTCGATGATCCTCAAGTCGCCAATCGTAACGGATACTATGATCTGCACTTTGCCAATCGACTTGACTGGGGTTCTTCGCTGGGAAGTGGAATGCCTGAACCAGAAATTGAACTGGCTATGACCTACCCAGATGAAACTGTCATCCACCTGACTTTGCATGGCAAGAATAACACCATCGGACGTGGACCGATTGCGATCTCGACACCGTCACAGATGCAGATCTCTGCGATCTCAGTCGGTGATCAACCTCTGGCATTAAATGTCCAATCGGTCATGAACAGCTCAGAGCCAGTCACAATCGAAGCAGCGAAGCCTATTATCGAATCAGAGAAGTTCGTCGTCCCTCCGCCAGCTGAGTTCAAAAGTTCCAGCCTGCTGGAACCCTTAGAAGATGTCGTCCAATAGATCATCAAAATGCTTGAGCCTCTTTCGATTCCCAAAGCCTTTTGGGGCGTTGTCTGGAAAGTTTCTCTGAGACGATGACCTCGGACGATTGACCGCTGAAGACTTGTCGACTCCAATGCCGATTAGAAAGAAAACTATTCACCTAATTTCATGCAGGTGAATCACCTCTGCTTATTGGATTCGAATATGTTTGGACTCTTCGGTGGAAAAGACTGGAATATCATCGCTGTTATCTTCGAACGGCGAGACCTGTATCAGGTCTCTGGTCAACGCGTAAAAGGCGGCAGCGCAGAGAAGGCACGTGACGGTGCAAAACATCACAAACGAACAGTCTACTGGGCTGTCTTCGATCAAAAGGGGAAACATCTCGAAAGTGGTGTTGGCGGGGGTGGAATCAATGTGCCCGGTGATGTTCTCAAGAAACTTGGAAACGAACTCGCAAGAAATCGAACAGTTCTAGACGTCCTCAAAGCACTCGAAACAAAAGAAACAG
The DNA here is from genome assembly GCA_018659505.1 of Planctomicrobium sp. GTDB lineage: Bacteria > Planctomycetota > Planctomycetia > Planctomycetales > Planctomycetaceae > Thalassoglobus. The sequence continues at coordinate 5,649 of JABJMI010000844.1, read as the reverse complement.
ACAAGATCGCAAAACCACTCGTCTGGCACGGATATCCGCCAAGGCAAATGCACGGGCAAGATTGAAGAGATCAATCAGTCAATCTCTAAATTTCGCTGACCATTTACTGTGGTTGCAGATCTATCTGCACGAAGAACTCACTCAATGATCATTCTGACGAGGGTAATAAATTTACTGAGTCGCCCTCAGAGTACAATCTCGATTATGAATCTGATTTAGAACGCGGATACCCGAAGATTTAGGCAGATCAAATTGCCGTGATTTTGGAGTCAGTTCAGAAGTGTATTGATTCATGCAATTCAGTGGGGAAATTTCTGTCCTCATTTTTATCTTCGGTAATCCGCTTCATCTGCGTCGATCCGCGTTCAAAAAAATGACTTCCGATAATCCCCTTCCCTGTACTTTTTTCTCCGTGCATCTGCGTCTCCGTGGTGAAATTTTATTTCGCATCTCTTACAACCTCACCTAAATCTCTACTCCTTCTCTGCTGGTGAACTCTCAGGTGTCTTCAAGGGCGGTTCGCTTTCAATTGCTTTCGGGGCTGCATCCTCTTCCAGGTCGTCTTTCTCTTTGGAGAATTCCTGCAACTCGTGATTGAAGATATTCACTAACGCATGCAAACATGACGCGACGATGGGACCGATGAAGACTCCCCACAATCCCATCACCTGAAGACCACCCAGGATGCTGATGAAGGCAAGCAGCGGATGCAGTTTAGTGTCGTTGTTGAGAACATAGGTTCGGACGACATTGTCGAGAAAGCTCACAAATACAGCACCATATATTGTGAGTAGTGAGGCCTGAATCCAATGACCGCCTGCAAACAAAATAATCGCACATGGCAACCAGACTAACCACGTTCCAGCAATGGGAATGAGCGCAGAGACGGTAGCGACAATCAACAAAACGACTAGATGATCGAATCCAAAGACCCATAGCGATAAGGTCGTCGCGACGCCTTGAGCGAAGGCTGCCAGGAAAGTTGCCAAGACGACAGAGCGGACAACAAGAGAGAATTGTTCCAGAAGTTGTCGCTGATATTTGGCATGGACTGGAATCAGCTTTTCTGTTGCCAGTAGTAAAGTTGTTCCGTCTGCCAGGAAGTAGTAGAGCGCGACGACGTACATCATCAGTCCGATCATTCCGGAGATGATTGTTCCGGCAACGCCTGTCAATATTCCAAAAGTCGTCCCGGCAGTTCGACCGATCGAACGATCTCCGATATCGTGCAACGTCTTGGCGAATCGAACTCGAAGTTCTTTCGCGACATGCTTGGGATCACTGTGCATTTCTTTTGGAAGCCAACTGTTCGTGTAATTGACTGCGTCCTCAAGGAATGTCTTCGTCTGCTGAGCTTCCATTGTGACTTCGGGATCAGTCGATTCATCGACTCCTTCAGGGAAAACGACAATTTCCGCAGATTGGTTTCCATCGGTCGCTTCAGGATCGGTTGTGGTGATGACTTCAGCTGCTTCGCCATCGGGTAAAATTTCAGTTTCAATTTCGACTTGCTTCTCAGTGCTTGACTCTTCCGCTTCTTTTTCAATTTCTTCATCGCCTGGATCCTCGACTGCGATGGCAGCTGGAGTTCGAAAAATGACATGCCAGCGATTATCTCCAAGAACTCTGGAAGAGAATGTGTATAGTTGAAGAATGGCGATCAGAATGCCGGTGATTAGCGGAATGAGAATCGCCGCCATAATGGAAGCTGTTGTTAGCGCTGCAGCCCATGTAATTTTGTCTTTGGTCCGTTTTAGGAAGTACCGAAACAATGGCTGACAGACGACCGCAGTCATGCCCGCCAAAAAGAGCGGCAATATGAATGGAGCCACGACCCTGAAGAAGGTGACTCCCAAAGCGATGATTAAGACTAATAAAACTGCAAGTGAAACTTTGCGACGCATAAATGTCATGGCGTGTTCGATATTTCAAAGTGAAGAAGAACGTAACATATCATGTTACATTCAAATCTGTACTCAACAAGGTCAGCCACAGGGGGAGCTTGGACTGCGATTGTCTGAAATCCATCAAGAGAAAAGAACATCAAATCGATCGAAATCTTTCTTTTCCGACCAGTAGGCGCAGCTTGTGTGCGTTCTCTAGAATGAAGCATCAAGAGAATCTGATCTTCTTTCACCTAGTTAATATTCAACAAGGGCAACCCTTGTTAACACTCACAATATCAAATGAGGTTATCGATGCAGCGGAAATTGTTATGGAGTTTAGTATTTTGCAGCCTGACGGCAGCGACTGTCACAGCTCAAGATACTAACGCAGCGAATGAAAATGGATTTCAACCGATCTTCAATGGCGAAAATTTGAGTGGCTGGAAAGGAATCGATGGCTACTGGCAAGTGAAAGATGGAGCGATTGTTGGCGAGACATCTGAAGCGAAACCGCTCGACAAGAATACTTTCCTAGTCTGGGATCAGGGTGAAATCGATGACTTTGAATTGCGATTTCAGTTCCGAATTTCTGGATCCGAGAAGGCGAACAGCGGCATTCAATTTCGTGGAACTCAACGCGAAGATGGTCACGTCATCGGCTATCAGGCTGACATCGATCGTGCTGGGACTTGGATCGGTTCTCTGTATGACGAAGCGACAGGTCGCGGGCCATTGGCGAAACGTGGACAGAAGTCCGTCATCAACGAAGCTGGCGAAATCAAACCGGAACAAGTAGCGAGTGCTGACGACCTCTTCAAGAACATTAACATCGATGAGTGGAATGAATACTCTATCTCGGCGCGGGGTAATCACATCACGCTGAAGATCAATGGTCATGTCACTGCCGATGTCATCGATAACGATCCTAAAGGTCTCGACCGTGCAGGGATTCTTGCACTTCAATTGCACACCGGTCCACCGATGAAGATTGAATTCAAAAACCTTCGCCTGAAAAGATTCCCATTAGAAAATGGGTACAAGAAAGTCGTCTTTGTCGCTGGCACACCGAGTCATGGTTACTTCTCTCACGAGCATAATGCCGGCTGTAAACTTCTTGCGAAGAAGTTAGGTGAGTCAGACGCAAAGATCGTTTCAACTGTTTACACCAATGGGTGGCCTAAAGATCCGACAGCTTTTGATAATGCCGATACAGTCGTCTCTTACTGTGATGGGGGCGGAAGACACTACCTCAATAACAACCTCGATCAGTTCCAAGCTTTGGTTGATGAGAGAGGAGTCGGACTTGTTTGCATTCACTATGCTGTTGAAACGACGATTGGTGAGCCGGGCAAACACTTCATGAAATGGATCGGCGGCTACTTCGAGCCCAACTGGTCTGTCAATCCACATTGGACTCCTAAGTTCTCCGATCTTCCAGAGCACCCGATTACCAGTGGTGTTGGACCATTCGAAATTAACGACGAATGGTATTACCACATGCGGTTTGTTCCGGAGATGAAAGGTGTCACCCCCATTTTGACGCAACTCCCACCTCGTGAGACTTTGAATCGCCCCGATGGCGCGCATTCAGGAAATCCACATGTCCGTGCTGCTGTCATGGAACGAAAAGAGTCGCAACACGTTGCCTGGGCTTATGAGCGACCAGACAACAAAGGTCGCGGTTTCGGTTTCACCGGTGGTCACTTCCATAAGAATTGGCAAGATGACAACTTCCGCAAACTTGTCTTGAATGCAATCTTGTGGACGGCAAATACCGAAGTCCCTGCCGAGGGAGTCAATTCACCAACACCGACTCAAGCAGAGCTCGATGCGAATCAGGACTATCCCAAACCAGGTGAGAAGAAAAACGAAAAGAAGCCGAATGCAAATAAGAAGTCCGCAGCGACAGGCAAAGCGACAAAGCCTGCCGCTTCTACCAAAGTCATCACACCCCAAACAGCCGGACACAGTGAAGCAATTGAAGCCGACATTAAAGGTGCAGCGAAGTTATTTCTCGTGGTCACCGATGGTGGAAATGGCTATAGCTGCGATTGGGCAGACTGGGCAGAACCGAGACTTGTCCACGGAGATCAAGAAAAGAAGCTGACGGAGTTCAAATGGGTTTCTGCCATCAGCGACTTTGGCAAGGTACAAGTTGGTAAAAATGCAGGCGGTGGAGACCTGAAAATCGCTGGCAAACCGGTTGCCTATGGTATTGGAGTTCATGCTAACTCGATCATTGAGATTGATCTTCCCAAAGGACATTCGTACACAAAATTCAAAGCTCGCGGTGGACTCGATAACGGAGGCACCGATCAAGCTGGCGGTGGCTCTTCCAGTGTTCAATTCCACGTGTTTACTGAAAGACCAAGTGCTTCGTTTATTGCAGTAAATAGCACCGGCGCAAACTCAGCGACGACTGCGAGTCATGAATCCGAAGATGCAGTCGAACAGTTAAAAGTTCACGAAGAATTGACTGCGACTCTTTTCGCTTCAGAACCGATGATGTCGAATCCGGCATCGATTGATATCGATCATCTGGGACGCGTCTGGGTTTGTGAAGCGATTAACTACCGTTCCTTTAGAAACAAAGACATCATCGGTGATCGTGAAGAAGGCGACCGAATTCTTGTTCTCGAAGATACCGATGGAGACGCCAAAGCCGACAAATCGACCGTCTTCTATCAAGGTCACGATGTCGACTCCGCCCATGGGATTTTGATTCTCCCAGCAGTCGATGGAAAGAGTCTCAGAGCATTGGTTTCCGCTGGAGATTCCGTCTTTTACCTCACCGATAAGGATGGCGATCTCAAAGCGGACAGCAAGGAACTTCTCTTCACTGGAATCGCTGGCACACAACATGACCATGGAATTCATGCTTTCCACTTTGGACCAGACGGGAAGTTTTATTTCAACTTCGGTAATGCTGGCAAACAGATCAAAGATAAAGACGGCAAACCAATCATCGACATGGCTGGCAACGATGTGAATGACTCGCGCCAACCTTACCAGGAAGGAATGGTCTTCCGCTGTAATATGGATGGCAACGAATTCGAAACACTCGGCTGGAACTTCCGTAATAACTGGGAAGCCTGTGTTGATTCTTTCGGAACAATCTGGCAATCAGACAACGATGACGACGGCAACCGTGGAGTCCGTATTAACTATGTGATGGAATACGGGAACTACGGTTACAAAGATGAGTTCACAGGAGCTGGATGGAAAGATCAGCGCACTGGATGGGAAGAAGAAATTCCGCTGCGGCACTGGCATTTGAACGACCCAGGTGTCGTTCCGAATCTACTACAAACCGGACAAGGCGCCCCAACCGGAATCTGCATCTACGAAGGAAACCTGCTGCCAGAAATCTTCCGTGGTCAATCAATCCATTGTGATGCCGGACCAAACATCTGCCGAGCTTACATCGCGAAGCGAGATGGTGCTGGCTACACTGCTGAGGTCGTCGATATTCTCGATGGAGCAGCCAATAAATGGTTCCGCCCTGCGGATGTTTGTGTCGCTCCCGATGGATCGATTCTTGTTGCAGACTGGTACGATCCAGGAGTCGGCGGGCATCGCATGCAAGATGCGAAACGTGGTCGAATTTTTCGTGTCGTTCCTAAGTCCTCTGATCTTAGTAACAAGTATCACACAACTAAAATTGATCTTTCGACACCCGAAGGTGCGGTTCAAGCTCTGTCATCGCCAAATATGACACAGCGATACCTCGGCTGGACTGCTCTTAACGAAATGGGAAAAGACG
>JABJMI010000412.1 GCA_018659505.1 Planctomicrobium sp. | reverse complement strand
TAGTTGAACTACTAGAGTGTGCAACCATCCGTGCAACCAAAACTGAATTTGATTTACCATCAGTCCCAGTCGCAGACTCTTTCTCTTCCGATCTGACGTATGTTGGAATTGAATTCACAGCAAGAGAGAGATCATTCAGCTAAATTCGCGCGTAGACGTTCATCGTAAGGTTGATATCGGAATGCCGGGCTAACTCTTGAGTTTTTTTCGGATGGATGCCAGATGATGCGAGCCTGCTGATGTAAGAATGAGGCAACGAAAAAAAACGAGTCAACCTTCGGTATCAATTTGGACTTCTGCCGTTGTAAGGTCTACTCGGATCATGTCGGCATCACGTTCACCCCATGTTCCTGACCAACCAGTTAATGTGGCTTCAGAATCACCTGTATTGCGTTTGAATAAAAGGACGTCTTTGGGGAGTCGTCTTGAAGCGATTATAAACGACTGGTGAGCCACGAACGGACCAATTCGGCAAGATGACAGGCAAACAGCTGAACGTCTTCTCGCCTGCGTTTGCTGTATGCCGCATCGGCCGAAATTGTGACCGGGGAAGAATCGAGATTGAATGAGGATGCTTTCAGACTCGCCAATTCATCAGCCTGAAAACCGGTCCGGTCCCGATGGAAAGCGAAAGGTGAAATGATGATAACGAAGTTGAGGTAGAATGGATGAAATGTTTTCAACGGAATGATTGTTTCGGTTCAAACTCGCCTTTTAAGTCGAAAAATTCATTCGCTTGAATCGCTAAATTTAAGAAACCCACGGACTTGTTTTTCATCAGCGTCAGTGCCTTCTCACTTTCGTGCAAACAACAGCGTAATGAACAGCCCTCCCGGATTTCCTCAATTTTCCTTCCGAAAGCGGTTACGAACATGAATCCATAGGATCAAGAACCGTACTTTTCGTTCTTCTGAAACCACTCCCGCTTTCACAGCTTCTCCAAATCGTGAATAACTCGGATGAAGTGTATCGAATTCGTGGGATACAATATTGAGTTTCCATTTCTTTAAATTTCCATCATTAAAATCCGCACGATTCAGCTTTGTGTTCCTTTTGTGTTTGGGTGATGGGAGTTTAGCTCCCTCCCAATCTATTCGTATTTTGTTTGTCCTGCCGGGGTGCTCTATTCGTTTGATTAGCCGATAGCCTTTCAGTTTTCGAAAGAGATTCTGCACTTGCCGTTTAGTTAAATTCATGTCATACCCAAGGCTCTTTCCCCCAACATAACAGTTCGCATCATCACCTTCGTAGTGGTTGATGAGTGTGAGAAGATATTTTTCAGAACTACAAAGTTCGGCATTTCGAATGAGTTCATTTCAATCCCTAAATTCAGGCATTGACTTTGCGATCATACGTTGCTTCGGTGGCGGGATGATCATTCAGCCAACGGATTGCAGAAATATGTTCGACAAGTCGCCATAATCGGGTAAGGGCCATCCTCACGGATGACCCTCCCCACACCACCTGACATGCGGGTCCGCATCAGGCGGTTCCGCGAAGCGGAGCAAGGTCGCATCAAGACCAATACGCACGAGGCGTACGATTCAATTCTGCCGATTTGTTCAAAGCCTTGCAATGGTTGACTGCTGGTGTCGATTGGTCGGCGATTCAAATGCGCAAACAATCCACTTGGACGCCGCAGTGGCTCACATGGACAGCCATTCTCTGGGCGTGGTCAAATGAGTCCACATTACTCGAACGATTTGCCTGTGCACAACGACTGATTCAACATTTGCAAAGCGAGTCAGCCAAGACAGCCACGTCGTATCAGGCCTTTATGAAGGTGTTGATTCGCTGGACAGGACCACTCATCACGACCTTGCAGGTGACGCTTCGAAAACGTATGGAGAGCCTCTCTTCCGATGATTGGATGCGGCAGGGATTCGTTGTCTTCGGAGTGGACGGCAGCAAGGTGTCATTGCCAAGAACGAAATCGAATCAGCAGGCGTATTCTCATGCACGTCAGGACAGCAAGCACAACCGTCGTAAGAAACCGAATGACCGAGCCGCGACCAAGAAGATCGAGCAGTCGCAGGTCTTTCTGACAACGCTGTTCCACGTAGGGCTCAACTTGCCGTGGGACTGGAGAACCGGTCCTGCCGACAGCAGCGAGCGTGCTCATGCGTTAGAGATGCTCGACAGTTTGCCCGAGAATGCGCTGCTCACCGGTGATGCAGGCTTTGTTGGGTATGGTTTTGCCAGGACTGTTCTGGAAAGTGGTTCTCAACTCTTAGTGCGCGTCGGAGCGAATGTGAAGTTGTTGAAGAAACTGGGTTATGTGCGGGAATCAAATGGGATCGTTTACGTCTGGACCGACAAGGCTGCCCGAAGCGAGCAACCCCCATTGGTGTTCCGTTTGGTGGTTGTGCAGAGCACGTGACATCCGGTTTATCTCATCACGAGCGTTACTAACAAAAGTCGGTTGAGCGAGAAACAAATCGCTGACTTGTATCGTGGTCGTTGGGGTGTGGAAGTGTTCTTTCGACACCTGAAACAGACCTTCGGACGTCGTCAACTTCGCAGCCACGCTGCTCCAAATGCAGAGGTTGAACTGCAGTGGTCGTTGGTCGGACTGTGGGGGATTGGTCTGTATGCCTCGCGAGAACTTGTCTCACAAGGGGTTCCGTTGCAGCGTTTGAGCATCGCGCAATCGTTGAAAGCCTTTCGTAGAGTCGCCAGCGATTATCTGCATCCTCAGCAGAAAGGGCAACGCCTCAATCATCTGCTCCGCAATGCGTTACTGGATGAATACAAACGCAAAGACAAAACCAGCCGCGACTTCCCGAGAAAGAAACAAGAACGCCCCGCCGGCAAACCAAAGATCAACAAAGCCACCCCCAAACAAATCCAAACCGCCCAAAACATCAAACAATCAAAAAAGGGTTAACGGCGTTAAGTGCCACCCGTCGTCTTAGGAGCAGATCAGTCAGCTCGTTTCCATTGGCATCATACGTATAAGTCGTGATCCCCAAAGAATCTTCTTTTGTCAGCAACCGATTCGCATTGTCGTAAACATTCTTCACGATCCCGCGGGTATCGGTTTCGGTTTGTGTAAACCTGTTTGGAGAGGCATCGTAAATGTGACAACTGCGGCGTCAGGTCTGTTTTCTAATAGAGTCTACGAACTTATCAAATGATTCGACACTGATGTTTTGATTACTTACGTTTGCAAGAAATTCTCGCTTACTTTCAACTAGTACATTAAATCTTCGTTGATCGTTTAACAACCAGGCGAGACCAACGGCTGCTTTTGCACGATAGTCATCCAAAGGAGAGTGCATCCAAGAGTCACGTTCTTCCCCAGACAAAACCTCCATCGTTTCTCTCATATCTCCATACTTTGAAAGGTAAGGAATTCCGACCTTCTCAAAGTAGTCAGTGATTTCTTTTGCAACGCCTGCGACGTCACTTTCTTGCCGAACTGTCCATCTCTTCTGTTCACCCTCTGCAAGATTTCCCAATTCCACTCCAATCGTACTTGTATCTTTCTTTTCCGCTTTTGTTATAAGATGGTTTTCTTCATTGATTAACTCTTCCAATCTGTCGAATCGGATTGCTATATCTGCCGTTACATCAAAGTCATCGACATGATTGATAAAACACAAATGTAGTGAATCTCTTCCCCAATCGTAGTAGCGATGAAACACCTGCATCTTGAGGCGAGGCTTGAACCCATGTTTCTTAACTTGGTTTCCAATACTAGTAAGTAGTAATTGTTGAAGGTGTTTCATATCAAGGGGTTCTCCTCTCAATTGTGTCTAGAACTATTGGTCTATCTTTTAAGAATACTGGAGCTTTTTTCCCTGTCGGAACTCCACCTTCAGTAGAGGTAGGGTGGGTGAAGTTCGACGATTTACGTGAACGGTGGGTTACGCAATGAGTTGTGAATCAAACTCAACAATTCTTCATCGAGGAAATCAAGAACGTAACCCACCATTTCATCAACGCATTGCTTCACCCACCCTACGAAATTGGTTGTTTCAGAAATCATGAATCACGCAGAGCCGCAGAGAGTGTAGAGTTTTTCATTTCATTCTCTGCGGCTCTGCGTGAGTTGATTTTGCTTCAGCTTCAGTAACACATCAGCCGTCTGAAGTTCGGATGGTATCTTATTTTGAAGCCGCTCAAACGATACCACTTATTCAAAGTCGCTCTGACTCTTGCCGATGCTCTTGTAGATCGGAATCCAAATCCAAACAAAAGAAGCCACAACCATAAAGATGATGACTATGGCTTGTAGTGTTCGCAGATTGTCAAAATACCAGTCAATCACAATCCAAGTCTCCTCTCCTGCCGTGCCGTGTTAATAAGACATTCTTGGATTCCCCATGCTCTATAACAATATCATAGAGTTCTTCGGTTGACCATGTGTGGTCGGTCAACTGTGCTTGTTCCGCTGGAGTTGGTGTTAATTTCGTGGGGTAGGTGAAGCAATCCGATGATGAAATGGTGGGTTACATTCTCGGTTTTCCCGATCAAGAACTGCTGATTTTGATACACGAATGATTGCGTAAACCACATTTCAGATGGATCGATAAACTCCCCCCCTACGACTCTGCCTGTCACTGCCTTTTTTCGTGTCATTTGTGTGTTTCGTGGTTAGGCAATAGTTTCAATATTGTGAATCGTTACGAATTCATAGCACCACAGAAAAAGCCCCACCATACTGAGTCACTCACTCAATTTGGCGGGGCTTGATATTTAGCAGGGCACTCGCTGCTCTTTGGTTGAAATTACTTCTGCTTAAAGGTGAAGATTCCTTTGCCGTTGTTGGTCACTGTGCTGAAGTAGATTTCGCCTTCGGCATCTTCTCCAAAGGTGATGATGGGCATTTTTCCGCTAGGGATTTCTTCATTGGCCACGACTTGATTCTTTTCAGTATCGTAGTGAAGTGCCCAGATTTGCCCAGAAACGTAATCTGCATAAACATACTTCCCAACGAGGCTGGGGTGTTTCGCTCCACGGTAAACGTGACCACCGGTGATGGACTTGCCGACTCCGTGATCGTATTCCCAGATGGGATCGGTCACAGGAGAAATAGGATTGAGCGTTCCGGAGAATGGGTAATTTCCTTCCTTAGCATTCCAACCAAAGTTGCCACCTTTGGTGATAATGTTGATCTCTTCCCAGAGATTTTGACCAACATCAGCGAGCCAAAGCATTCCATTTTCACGGTCAAAGGAGAATCTCCAAGGGTTACGTACTCCATATGCGTAAATCTCTGGTCGTGCGTCCTTTTGACGAACAAAAGGATTATCAGCAGGAATCGCGTAGTTCTTTCCATCCTGCGTTTTATCAACATCGATTCGCAGCACTGAGCCTAAAAGGCTCGAAAGGTTTTGAGCGTTGCCATAAGGATCGTTGCCACTTCCACCATCACCTAAAGCGATATACAGGAAGCCATCAGGACCAAACTCGATTGTTCCCCCGTTGTGGTTCCAGAAAGGTTGTTCAATACGCATGATTTCGAGTTCAGAGGCGGGGTCGACCTTGTTTGGATCATCCTTAGAAACAGTGAATCGTGAGATGACTGAAATTAGGCCTGGTTCTGCTGTGTAATAAACGAAGAACTGTCCATTTTCTTTGAACTTTGGATGGAAGGTCATACCAAGAAAACCTTCTTCATTCTGTCGGTCGAGGTATCTGACCTTCTCCGTCAAATCAAGAAAGACCTGTGACTCGGTTGTTTTGGCGTCATTTTTGAAAGTGTATATCTTCCCCTTTTGCTCCATCACAAAAAGTCTTCCGGATTGGTCGCCTGCGTGAGTAATAATAATCGGACGGAAAGACTGTGGACGACCATTCTCGTCAACGGCATCCCACTCTGCCCAATTCATGTCGGGGAAAGCTAAAGTTGGTTCTAGATTCAATGCTCCTGTGACAGGATTCTTGACTGGATTTTCACCGGACAAATCGCGAATTTTGATATTACGAAAAGCAACTTCATTTCCGTGGTCTTGAAGAGCGACGTGTCCTGCTTCGGGTTTGCCGAAATTCTCATACTTAGAAAATTTACTCGCTGCAACTCGTTTATCCCAATCATCACTTCCCTTCTTGAAGCGAGCGTAACGAACACCGTTCATATTGATTTCGCTTTGATTCGGAGTGATTTTGACGTACAGCTGATTCCACTCACCTGCCGGACGTGTGCTATCAAGGACTTCTCCAGAAGCCGGATCATTCGATGGTTGATAAAGCTGATACAACCAACCAGCTTTCTGCGGATCGTGTCCATCTACATTGTCCTGGATTTGAATTTCAGGACCGGTTCTCCATGGAGTATCCTCAGTCTCGGTAACATGAAACATT
>JABJMI010000389.1 GCA_018659505.1 Planctomicrobium sp. | reverse complement strand
TCGACCCTGCGTTGAAACGCAGGGCTATCAGAAAAAGTCGCTCCGCGACAAACAATTCCTCTGTCGGTCTTTCAGGAAATGATTGCGCCATGAACGATTACATTATTTTGATCCTTCGGTAGTGAATCTGTTCGCGGGTATCAGTTTCAGTATTTCATTAACGACTTTCTCAGCTGCTCTGTTTGAATTCGATTCAGAGACCGGCTTGTTGAATCGATTGAATTCGGCACTGTCGGTTAAAAATGATCGCAACTTATCTAAAAGCCGCGCGGTGAATTCAGCTTGGTCATTCGATTGTTCCACGAACAACGCTGAGTTTTCCTTTGCGAAGTGTTCAGCGTTTTTAAGTTGATGGTCTCTCATTGAATTCGGATAAGGGACTAGAATCGCGGGGATATTGAGCACACTCAGTTCCGCTAGAGTTGTTGCACCAGCTCGTGAGATAACAAGCGAAGTCTCCGCATAAACGGAACCCATCTCTTGAAAGAACTCGACGACTTCTGCTTGAATATTGGCTCGCTGATAAGTGTTCATCAGCTGAGAATTATCAGTCTGTCCAGTTTGATGTTTAACATTCCATTCCTGAAAGATGTCGGAGTTTGACTGGAGAATTGAAAGCACCGCATTATTGATCGCTGTTGCTCCTTGACTTCCGCCGAGTATCGTAAGAGTTGGTTTTGAGTTTTGCGCAGAATGTCTTTGAGCCTCACGGATCGACCTTCGAAGCGGATTACCTGTGAGGAAGATTTTGCTTTGAATTGATTGTCTGCTGAAAGAATTTGGAGCGCTCGCACAGATGACGTTTGCAAACCTCGCTAAAAACTCGTTTGCTTTGCCTGCCACACTGTTTTGCTCCAGCAACACAATTGGAATCTTAGAAGACCTCGCTGCGAGCACTCCCGGTAGACTTCCATATCCACCAAGTCCAATGACAACCTCTGGCTTCGCTTGTTTCAGGATATTTCGGGCATGACGAAACGAACGTAATAAGACCAACGATGATCTTAGTGGCTGACGACGTAATTCTTGTGACGTCACTGATGCAATAGAGATCGTCTCATACATTTTCCCGGCGAGGACTTTGTTCTCAATTGAGCGACCGGATGTCAAGAAAACAAATTGACAGCGACCATCTAACCTATCTTGAAGTTCCTCACAGACTGCTATCGCAGGAAAGAGGTGTCCTCCGCTTCCTCCACCACAGAAGACGAAACAAGGATCAGGACGAGATTGCTGAGAGTATGTCTGGTTCAACTGGGATGTCTTCAAAATCGTGAACGATAGTTGATTCAACTTCGTGTTTGTTTGGTTCTTTAGTCAGACTGATAATCATACCAATCGCAATCAAACTTGTCACAAGATTGCTTCCCCCATAACTAATCAGCGGATGAGAAATTCCTTTCGGAGGGACCATCGCTGTCACAACTGCGACATTCAAAGCCGCCTGAAAAAGAAGCTGAGTGAGCAATGTCGTTACGAGGATCGATTCGAATGAGCTTCTTGCGTTTTGAATCAGACGCAAACCGGAGAAATAGAGACCTAGCCAAAGACTCACGACTCCTATTGTCCCGAGCAAACCGAGTTCTTCTCCGATCACAGCGAAAATGAAATCCGTATTGGCTTCTGGTAGGAAGCTGAGTTTTTGCCATCCGCGTCCGAGTCCCGTTCCTTCTATTCCTCCCACTCCCAAAGTCGTCAGCGATTGGCGAACTTGATAGGGGGCTTCCTCGGGGTTTGTCCAAGTTTGAATGAACCCTTGAATTCGAGCGAGCTGATAAGGTTTCAGTGCTACAAGCCCAACTATTGCTGGAATAGCAGCGACGCCTGCGGTGATGAAATACCTGAGTGGAACTCCACTCAGAAACATGCTGATCGTAGCGACAGTTGCCACAAAGAGTGCCGTCCCTAAGTCAGGTTCAACAAGAATTAATCCCAACGGTATCAAAACAACAGTGGCGATTTTAACAACTTCAAAGAAAGTGGAAGCTTTTAAGCTTCCATCTTGGTTGCATCGAATCCAACAGACCATCAACGGAACAGTCAACTTTGCCGTTTCGGACGGTTGAAACGAAATCTGACCAAAGCGTAGCCATCGCTGCGCTCCATTCACTCGATGACCTACACCCGGGATCAACACTGCGATCAATAGCAAAACAGTCACAGCAAATACGAATGGGGCAAATTTCATCCAGAATCTGTGAGGGACAACTGAAGCAAAGAAACCTGCACAAAGAGAGATAATTAAAAAGATGACGTGCTTGCGAAAGTAAATTTCTCCGGAATCTACTGCTATTGATGTCATGCTCGAACTGAACACCATGAGCGCACCGACAGCGAGCAATATCCCTGTGAAAGCAAGAAAGAGCTTCTTCTCAGTCTGTTCGGATTTGGTAATGGAATCGGGTATCAGGATGCCTCATTCATAAATGCTTTGGACGCCCTGTTTGACCGTGAGTAGTTTCGTAGGGTGGGTGAAGCAATGCGTTGATGAAAAGGTGGGTTACGTTCTCGATTTTTACGATGAAGAACTATTGGTTTTGATTCACAACTCATTGCGTAACCCACCGTTAACGTGAATCGTCGAACTTCACCCACCCTACGTTTCTACATT
>JABJMI010000841.1 GCA_018659505.1 Planctomicrobium sp. | reverse complement strand
TCGATCCACTGCGAACGCGCCCTGCCGGGAGAATGCCTAACCTGAAACTGCAACCAACGGAAGCAGCTGACATCGCTGCCTATTTACTTCGCGATCAACAACCGCAACAGGCTGAGAATGCTGTTCCTTTGTCTGAACCTGTCGATACCGACCTCGTAGCACAAGGCAAGAAGTTCTTTGTCGAGTTTGGCTGTGTAAATTGTCATCAGTTGCCGGGAGTCGAGCCTAAGCAGATTGCCAAGAAGCTGGAGGAATTGAACTTTGACGTCGAACGTTCGTGCCTCGGTTCCCCAGTTGCGAAGCAACCACTTTATTCCCTCAGCCTGGAACAAGAAGATGCGATTCAGAACATCGCTGTGCCGAGTAACGATGGTGAGTTGACCAAAAACGCACATCAACTAACAATGCTGCAGCTCAACTGCTTTGCCTGCCACGAACGAAACGATCTTGGCGGTGTCGGTCGGAACCGGCAGCAATACTTTGAAACAGTCGGACACGTCGACATCGGTGACGAAGGTCGACTCCCGCCTCAGTTGACGTATGTCGGCAAAAAACTGACTCCCGGTTGGTTCTCGAAAGTTCTGGACGGCAAGGGCGATATCCGACCGCACATGACAATTCGGATGCCGGTCTTTCCCAAAACTCAAGTTAATGAACTCCCTAAGCAACTGGCACTCGTTGATAAGGTCAATTCAGCGAGTGAAGCAGACGTCTTCGGTGAGCTAGCGAAATTAGCAAACCCGGGTCGTAAGTTGTTAAACACCGGCTGCATTCAATGCCATCCTTTGCGAGGCGAGAGTCTAGCGAGCGTCGTCGGGACCGACCTCGATGGAGTTCACGAGCGTGTTCGTCCAGCGTGGTTCAAGGAGTTTTTGCATAATCCAATTGCCCTCAAGCAGCGAACGCGAATGCCGACCTTCTTCCCGAATGGAGTCAGTTCCAATCTCGATTTACTCGACGGTAATGTCGAAAGTCAAATCGCAGCCATCTGGACCTATCTCAAAGAGAATCAAAAGTATCCACTACCAGAAAAGATCACTGAAGCGAGATCAAAGAACTTTGAACTCGTCCCGACCGACAAGCCCATCGTGCTACGAACCTTCATGAAAGAGGCAGGCTTGCATGCCATCGCAGTCGGATTCCCTGAGAAGGTCAACTTCGCATTTGATTCAGAAAACTGCCGATTAGTCGAAGCTTGGAAAGGTCGATTTCTAGATGCTCATGGAACTTGGTACAACAGGTTTACTCCATTGGAGGAACCGCTGGGGACTGATCGTGTACCGATGACTATTGGTGTTGGTGTTGGAATGTTTGTCGGAGGTCTCGATGGAGAGATGGATAATTTCAAGCTGCCCTCGAAACGACATTTCCAGGGTTATAAGCTCGACAAGTCAGGGACACCCACATTCCGTTATCACTTAGCAGGTTACTTGGTGGAAGAGCGGATCTCTCCGAATGAAAACGGAGAATTGCGTCGGCATTTTGTTATCAAAAGTCCAGTCGAAGGAACTCGAATTACAACACCTAATATCAGCCTTCACTTTCTGTTGCTGACTGGAAAAGAGATTACAAAAATTGACAAGAACACTTTTGTCAACGAGGACGGTCTCTCGGCCAGGATTATGGGTAATATCCCACTGCAACCCGTGGTAATGAAGACTCCAAAAGTTCCTCCCGGAAAAATGTGTTCTGCCAGGATTCCACTACAACTTGACCGCATTGAATTCGAGGTGATCTACAAATGGTAATGGAAACCCGATTAAATCTGATTATAGCTCTTTGCATTATTTGTGCCTCGGTTACGCTGCGATGTGAAGCAGGCGAAGAGGAATACTACAAGCTAGTATCAATCGTCACATCGCAAGCGAATACTGATTCACGTTCCAAGAACTGGAAACCGGCACCGGACGATCTAGTGCTTGAAGTGAGTGGAATGGCGACGCTCGACGATGGTCGCGTGGCGGTTGCTATTCGTAAGGGGGAAATCTGGATTCTGGATGGTGTCTATGATGCCCCACCGAAGAATGTGACTTATAAAAAGTTCGCGACGGCACTTCATGAACCGCTGGGTCTCATCTGGAAAGATGGAGCCTTCTACACAACGCAGCGATCAGAACTGACTCGTATTAAAGACAGTGATGATGACGGGATCGCTGACGAATACACGACTATTGCCAAAGGTTGGGGCATTACCGGGCACTATCACGAATATGCCTTCGGTCCCAAACTTGATCACGATGGCAATATGTGGATTACCCTCAACATTGGTCTTGGACTTAAAGGTGATCTCCTCAAACGCACAATTCAAGACCCTGTCCTTGGCTATCGGCAGGCGCTCTGGCGAGGTTGGGGAATGAAGATCACTCCGCAGGGAAAACTGATTCCCGTTTGTGCCGGCATGCGTTCTCCCAGTGGGATCGGCTGCAATGCTGAAGGGGACATGTTCTACACCGATCAGCAAGGAAACTGGGTCGCCACAAACACGTTGCACCATATGCGTGAAGGAGCGTTTTTCCATCACGTGGAAGCACTGGCGTCGATGTCGCAACCGGGATCGACGATTCATGATGTCAAGAAAATCCCCAATGGAATTCCGTTTCCACAAGCGATAAACGAATTCCCGCAACTCGTTCCACCCGTAGTCTGGTTCCCTTATAAGAAAGTCGGCCAGTCTGGAACCGACATTATGTTGGACAAAAGCCAAGGCAAGTTCGGTCCCTTCGCCGGGCAATTCTTTGTAGGGGAATTCACACAGGCAGCGGTCAATCGTGTCTTCCTCGAAAAAGTGAACGGCGAATATCAGGGAGCCTGTTTCCCGTTTCGAGAAGGTCTCGCCTCAGCTGTGTTACGGCTTGAGCAAGGGCAAGATGGAAGCATGTTTGCAGGACTGACCAATCGCGGTTGGAGCAGTTTGGGTCAGGCATCTTATGGACTGCAAAGACTCGTCTGGACCGGTAAAACGCCATTCGAAATTAGAGAGATGCGGGCAAAGCAAGATGGTTTCGAGCTGGTCTTCACGAAACCCGTCGATTTGAAAACGGCAGAAGACATCAATTCCTATTTTATGAAAAGCTACACATATCTATACCACTCAACTTATGGAAGCGATGAAATTCAGAATAAGAACCTGGAAATCAACCACATCTATGTCTCAGAAGACAGAAAAACAGTTCGTTTGTTAATCGATGGATTACGAGAACTGTTCGTGCATGAACTGATCGCAAAAGGTATTCGTAGCGAAGACGGCGAACCTTTACTTCATCCGGAAGCTTATTACACGTTGAATCAAATCCCGTCTGGGGAATTTTAGACTATAAAAACATACGTTTAATTCGCAATTCTTCCGAAAGTGTTTTATCGTTTACTAAGAATGATGCGTATGAAACGAAATAAAGACTGTGATTCGACAGTTCCTCCACTTTGGATTTCTACAGACGGAAAGCTCCTATGGTTCGCACTTTAATTGTATGCTTCTCATTGGTCTCAATGACGACCAGTCTCTTTGCCGAGGCGAAATTGGTTCACGCTCCCGATTTTGTACCGGGGCAAGTGGTTCATTCTGAAACAGAATTGAATATCGAACAGACGTTGACAATTGCCGGAATGGATGTGGAAACCACTAACGAAACGTTCATCATCATGGAAGAGACAGTCAAAGGTGTCACTTCAGACGGAACTGTACTGAATGGCGAAATGAAAGTGATGCAATCGAACATCGGCTTGCCAGGCGGGCAAGGAGTGAATTTCGATTCCGGGGATCCAGATGCGGAGATTCAACCTGGTCCTTTGGCTGAAACGCTCAAGTTTATGAAGCACTTTCGGGGACGAAGTGGGTCACCACGTTAGATAAGAAAGGACTTGTTGTTTCTCAAGTATATCCGGACGAATTCTTAAGCAAGGTTCCAGAAATGTTTAAGAGCGAAGTGTCAGGCGAACAACGAAAAATTGATCAAAAGAAAATGATTGATCGACTCCCAGGTAAAGCTGTAGCAGTGGGAGATAAATGGGAAAGAAACGAAGAAGCGAACCTTGGTAGCGGTCAAAAATTCTACCTCGTCCAAGAATTTACCTATGACGGTCCGGTCGAGAAAGGTGGACAGACTTTCGAGAAAATCAGTTACGTCACGAAATCGGTCGACTTCGACATCACCGGCGGATTGGTTCCTGTCGAGGTGAAAGAAACTGACTTGAAAATAGGATCATCAACCGCAACGATGCTCTACGATCCAAGCAGAAAAGTCGTGACTGAAGTCGATGATAAAATGCAAGTTGTCGGAACCCTGACACTCATTGCCAATGGAACGGAATTACCATCAGAACTCGATCTGACAATGCACATGAAAACGAAGTCAACCAGTTCAACGAAGTAGTTCTCACGAGCGATTCATCTGCAACCGAAAGCGTAGAAGTCACTTGTGGCTGCTACGCTTTTTTCGTGTCAAGGTCTTACCTCAAGACTGCATCTGCATCCACAGGCACTTTAGATACTCTGATTCCAAGCAATTCATCTGCACCGGATGGTCTCCACCTGCTCCAGAGCGAAACAACAAACGTGGATTCGCATCCGCTGTCGCGGCGCGAACTGTCATCGTGAAGTCATTCATAGACAAGAGTCCAGAGCAACTGCAAGTTAGCAGCAAGCCGCCCGGCTTAATGATCGAGGCGGCTAACTGATTCAGGTCGAAGTACTTGTTTTGCCCGTCATGTGTTTCGTCTCGACTGCGAATCAGTTTAGGGGGATCTAGGATGATGACGTCGAACTTCTTTTTATTCTTCTGCATTTCCCGCATGTAGATAAAGGCATCAACATGCAGGAATTTTGCTTTCACTTTGTTGATATTGGCATTCCGTTTTGCGATCTCAATCGCTTCTTCATCGAGATCGACAGCCGTAATTCGCTTCGCTCCACCGAGTCCGGCATTCACAGCGAAGCCACCTGAATAGCAACATAGGTCTAAAACATCTTTGCCTCCGCAGAATTTCGCCAATTGCAAACGGTTTTCGCGTTGGTCACAAAAGAAGCCAGTCTTGTGTCCTTCGAATGGATGAATTTCGAAGAGAGCATTGCCTTCCTTGATCCGAATCGACGAAGGAACATTCCCTGATTCGAATCCCTCTGCGACGAATCCTTCCTGATCGAAAGATTTTGGTCCTGTTCTAACAACCCAATGCGGGACGTCCATCAGCTTAGCCAGCTCTTTCGCGATTGCTTCCGCACGTTGATACATTGCCAAGGTATAGGTCTGTACTGATAAAATATCTTTGTAAACATCGACGACCAGACCGGGAAGTCCATCTCCTTCGGCGTTGATAACGCGGTACGCCTCAGTTGATTGAGGTAGCTTGAGTTGGTTTTTTCGTAGTTCAACGGCATTCGATAAAGTCTTGGACCACCAATGCACATCTGGAAGCGTATCTCCCCAGCTCAAAATTCGTATGGTTGCTTCAGCACGCGGATTCCAAACTCCGTACCCAATAATTTCTCCATTGTCTGCAACGACTTTAACAACATCCCCATGCGCCGCCGAGGAATCAACCGATGCAATTCGTTTGCGAAAAACAGTTGGGTGTTTTGTTGTCGACTTAAGCTTGGCGACTGGATGCGAACCATAATTCCCTGAGAGTAATGGTCGCTGCACAAGATAAGCGGGGTCGAGCGGAATTCGAGATTCCTTACGAGCTTTGCCTTGGTAAGGCTTGCGCTTAGTTTTGCTATTCTTATGACGCGGATTACGAGGAGGCATGGTGCTGACCTGAGTTTAATTGTCGATTCCGCAGGGCATCCTACGCTGTTCGCTGACTGCTTGATATCCCCTGAACTTCAACCATTATCGAGAATTCAAAAACTGTTACTGTTGATCAGCAAAAACCATTTCAGAAGAGGTCATCTCGCCTCGCTGATCGATGGCAGTGAAGTACCAGATGGTGGCATCTTCTGAGACTGCATCAAATGTGACATTTGAATTACCATCGTGCTTGGCAGGTTTTGTGTTCCATTTCCTTTTGGAGAGGAGCCCGGTATCTGTCGTCCAGTGAAATTCTGCTTTTTGCAACGCAACGTCGGTATCGACAGTAGCGACTGCCGTTCCATCCCTGCCTTGTGGTTTCGCAATCTTTGCCAACGGTTTGCCCGCGTTGATCTTACTGGCGATGAAAGCTTCGATCTCACTTGGTTCCCATCCCGGTGAATGACCATGCCGCATATTGACTTCGATGCGCATGTTCTTTTCCCCCGGAACAGCTTGATAGCTTTTCATATAACTATTGAGCGGATAGTGAATGTCGTTCGTTCCGTTGACAAATAAGATCGGGACCGTGCAATTCACCAAGTGGCTTGAGGGATCGTACATTTCGATCCACTGCTTGCGTTGTTCTTCGGGGAGTCGATCAATACTCGGTTTCTGTACCGATTCACCTTCGTAGAGAAATCCACATCCATAGACTGGTACGGCAGCTTTGAAGCGGGTATCGACTGATGCAGAAAGACAGGTCAGATACCCGCCCCAACTGATTCCGGTAACAGCAGTTCGCTCGGCATCGATTTCAGGAAAGGAGCGAATCAATGAATGTGCGAGGAGAATGTTTGAGACCGCGTGGTACTGCCAATCATCTGTGATGTCTCCGCCAGCGTTTCCGAACTTTTCTTGATTGCCATGATTCGGACCACCTGCGGACAAGCGTGGTCTTTTGATATTGCGGTGATTCTTTTCGATAATGAGTTCGCCTGTCTTTTCGTCGAACTTCGTATTCGACACTTTAGAGCCAGAGAAATCGAGAGCGATGGCGGCATAGCCTCGCTTCGCCCAGATGTTCACCCACTCCGCAAAAGCAGTTCCGCCACCTCCATGCAAGCAAACTACCGCAGGCAAGTTTTTGTCCATTGAAGTATCACCAGCGAGAGTCCCCGGCGTTGCGTAAAAGGCAAAGACTTCAGTCGGCTTCCCTTGGTGTTCTGGACCTGTAAACGTGAGAGAGCGAATCTGTGACTTTGAATCGAGCCATTCCATCTGTGGCGGTTTGGAAAGTTTCTCAACGTCCCAGATATCTTGTCTCGTATTTTGAGCACTGCAAGGAGTAGCCAATAACGCGACTATTAATACGAGATGATTTCTCATAGCGAGCCTTTTCATGATAAGTTGTCGCGGAGCGACTTTATTTAATAGCCATGGTTTTACCCCATGGTCAAGTCGCTCCCCTTTAAAGTTGATGTCGCAGAGCGACAATTTGAGCATATTGATTCTGTGTCGATTATTCCACAGATCGTCGCTCCGCGACGCGATGTGGGGCTTGATCATACTCCTTGGGTTGAAACCCAAGGCTTTTACAGAAAGTGCCTCCGGCACAGTAATTTTTCTTACAAATGTGATTGTATTACTCACCCTCGCGTTCGGCAGGAATCGGAGTTCCGTGCGGATCGAGCTCGGGTGAGTCTGTTGCCTGGTTGAGTTGTTCTCGCAGTTGACGGTCGGTGAAGTGCTCGAAACTTTCGGCTTTGTCGTGCAGACGTTCTGTGTCGACGAGTGCATGATCAGCGAGGTACTGTTCCCAGAGACGATGTGAACGAACCAGTTGCTCGGCGGCATCTTCTCCAGCATCTGTTAAAGCGTAGACACCGGCTGCTTGCTCAATCTGTTCTCTCCATTGCAGCCAGCGAAGCACAATCAGCAAAGATGGAAAGTCTGCTAGAAGAATTGCTCGCATCGCTGTTGGTGTTGCAGGAGTTGTCTTATCTCGTTCTTGAATACGATAGAGTAATGAAATGACATCATCCGCCAGAATTCTCCAAGCCAAGACACGACGTCTCACAAACTTAATTAAGATTCCGTGGCGAGGACTGAAGGTCGCTGCCAGGAAGAGAATAATGCCTGCACAGACCGCCATCATGCCTGCGGTTGTGGTACTGCGGAAACCAAACCAGGATGGAACTTCCAGGGCAGCGATGTGCCCTGTAACTGCGGAGACAATTGCCAAAACGACACTCAGTGCGATCATGACGCCTAGACGATCTGTCAGCATATAAGCCGCTGCGGGAGGAACGACAAACATGGCGACAACTAAGATGTTCCCGACACTTTCAAAACTTGCCACAGCTGTGATCGCGACAAGCGTCATGAGCAGATAGTGCATCAGGCTTGAATTGAAGCCCGATGATGTTGCTAACGATGGATCGAAGGAAGTGATTTTCAATTCTTTAAAGAAGAGAACCACGAAGAGTAGGTTGAGCACTGTCACCGTACCTAAAACTATTACAGCCCGTGGAATTTCCAGAGATCCTAGTTCAACGGTATCAAGTGGTGTTAATTCGATTGCTCCGTACAATACACAGCTTGCATCGAGGTCGACATGATCTGCGGCTTGAACAATCATCACGAGCCCGAGTGCGAACAGCGAAGTGAAGACGACTCCCATGGACGCCCCCTCATCAACTTTGCCGACCTTACGAATCCACTCCGTGAATAATGCCGTTAAGATTCCGACGATAACAGCCCCTATGAACATCGGCAGGCTACTGCGGCTTTCGCTAATAAAAAAGGCAACTGCCAATCCAGGAAGGATGGCGTGAGTAATCGCATCCCCCAGCATACTGAGACGCCTGAGGATCAGGAAATTTCCCAGCAAGGCAGCTGCGACTGCACACAATGATCCTGCTAAAACAATCCAACCATCTAATTCCCAAACCCAGGTTGATAGAAGAGACATTTACTTTCCCTCCTTCAATTCGTGTGGACTCTCGGGAATCGTAGGATGCTGACTTTCTAAAAGCACTTCCAGTTCAGCAACGACTTCGGGTTCCAGTACGTGCTCAATCGCGTCGGCATCTCGGTCGACTCGTCCAGGAGCAATCTCTGCGTGTGTAATCAGGTAGAGTTCCCACAAACGGTGTTGTCGAGTGAGTCGTGCGGCTTCCACTCGACCTCTGCCCGTGAGGCGAATTTCATCTCCGACACATTCGATGAATTCCGCACGCTGCGAACGTCGAATCTCACTTAGGAGTCGCATTCTCGACCAACTTCGTTTGGGAAGTAATTGGTCGAAAGAAATGGCTCGACTCAATTCCTGGCTTTCTAAAGTTTCATAGATCGCCCGCAGTAAGTGCTGCCGATCAACGGATCGATTCAACCGCCATCTTCTAAGATACCTTTGAAGGACACCTCTGGAAGTTCCCAAGATCATGCTGATGACGAAGAACAAAGTACAGACTAGGACAATCATCGCCCCCGATGGAAGCCGTGAGAAAATGGCACTCATCTCGGCACCGATAAAACCACTGATTGCTCCCAGCGAACCGGAGATGATAAACATCTTCAACAGTGACTCGGTCCAGAACCTCGCTGCCGCTGCGGGGATGACCAAGAGGGCGATCATCAAAATTAATCCGACAGCCTGAAGACCAACTATCGTGACGATGACGACAAGAGCCATCAGGATCATGTCGAGTGAAACGACTGGAAACCCGGACGAGCCTGCGAAGTTGTCATCAAAGCAGAGTAGTTTGAATTCTTTGAAGAGTAGCAAACAGGCGATAATACAGGTTGCTGCCGCTCCTGCGATTAGTTGTGTATCTGCCGCTCCCATTGAGGCAGTCTTTCCATAAATGAAAGACTCCAGTCCGGCAGCGTGCCCTTCTTTCATCTGCTGAATCACACCCAGTAATGCGACTCCCGCACCGAAGAAGACACTTAATACGGCACTCAATGCGGTGTCTTCTTTGAGTCGCGTCATGTTGCGAATCATCAGGATGAGTGCAATCCCGATCAAGCCTGTGATAGTTGCACCCAGCAAAAGCACGCCGAGAGATTTCCCGTTTCCACCTTGTGCAGTCACGATGATGAAAGCCAATGCAATGCCGGGTAAGGTTGCGTGGCTGAGAGCATCTCCCATGAGGGCGCGTTTGCGTAACAGAGTGAAGCTGCCCACCATCCCCGCTGCGCAACCTAGTAATGTTGTCCCCAGAACAACGATGCGAGTGTTGTAGTCTTTGAGGAAAAGAACACGCGACCAGTGCTTCCATTCGGGAAAAGAAAAACTTCGGTCAGTCAGCGATTGTTGGGAATCAATTTCTCTCGCTGCATGAATTGTTTCAGCGAATGCAATCGCAGGAGCACATAGAAGAACGAATGATGTCGCAAGTAACAACAGGCACACGAAGCGCGTCATAACGAACGCTCCCGTCGACGCATTGCTTCAGAAACTTCTTCAAGAAGTGTTAGTCGACCACCGTAAGTTTTCTGTAGATTCTCTGAATTGAAGACATCTTCGACCGGTCCATGTGCAACAACTCGCATGTTCAAAAGGATGACATAATCGAAATACTCAGGAACCGTTTGTAAATCATGATGAATCACAATTGATGTTTTCTCGCGAGATTTCATGTTTCTTAATATGTCAACAATTGCTCGCTCAGTCGAGGCATCAACGGCAGCAAACGGTTCATCCATCAGGTACAAATCAGCATCTTGGACGAGTGCCCG
>JABJMI010000370.1 GCA_018659505.1 Planctomicrobium sp. | reverse complement strand
GCGGTCCCATCCATTCCATGTCACGCTTAGCCAGATAGTCGTTGACTGTGACGATATGAACCTTGCCAGCCAAAGCATTCAAATAGGCAGGCAGCGAAGAAACCAGAGTTTTACCTTCACCAGTCGTCATTTCGGCAATCATGCCATTGTGCAAGATGTGACCACCGACCATTTGCACATCATAATGGCGCATCTGGAGATTGCGGCGACCAGATTCTCGCACAGCAGCAAAAGCTTCTGGAAGAATGTCGTCCAGAGTCTTGCCATCGGCAAGTTTTGCTCGAAGACGATCCGATGTTTCCATCAATTCGGCGTCTGTCTTCTCTTTCAGCTCTGGTTCAAGTGAATTGATCTGCTCGAGAACAGATCCAGAAGCGACCATAGTGGTCCCGTCCTTTTCTCGAATAAAACCGATTCGACGAATTTCTCGTTCATTCGATGAACCAAAAAATCGTTTCGCGATTCCCTCAATCAGAGCCGTAATTGAATTAAATATGTCGCCTAGGCGATCAAAGAAGTCCATGTCTTCTTTCCGTGAATTTCAATGTCATTCAGGGTTACTCGCCCTACTTGGCGAATTCGTAAGCCCCTGTTGGTTAATATGTTACATCGACAGGAGAGAGTCTAGTCTCGCTCTCACCATAGCACCGCTCATAACGAGATTTCATCGTTAAAAGTTTCGTCATGATGGAAATTGTGACTCAACGAGATTTTTTTGAAGATGATGATTCAGGTAATTCGCTGAGTGATAGGATCTCTTGCTGTCAATCAGAGCGTTTGTGCAACTTTGCCGCAAACTCTCTTGAGGTCGAAGTTTATTTCCACAAGGGGTTTCGGTCAATACGCTCACAAAAAGGAGAATCGACACAACTTGACATCAATCAGTGTTGAAGTGATTGATTTAGCAATTGAATAGTTGGGATGAGGTCCGTATCGATCATCAACCATTTTTTGGCGAGCGGGGAGCGTAAGCTCCTTGTAGAAGTGGTGTTGTGAAACCCGATCTCAGGACATGAATTCAATTGAGAACGCGGATTTCCGCGGATAAGGCAGATTCACGCGGATCAGTTTTAGACTGGAATGTCTGTGGAGGGAACAAGATTCCGACCGGGGCAGGGATTGATCAAGGTTTTCTTATGTGGAAATGATAAACACTTCGCTTCAAAAGTAGTGAGATAGAAACCGCGATTGCGAAACTGTTTCATTTTGATCTGCGAAAATCCGCAGCATCCGTGTCGATCCGCGTTCTAGATATTGTCAAGTATTGCCTCAAAACATGCTCGTCGGCATTCGTGGGACGAGTACAAAGCTTGTATTCAGATACGGCGCTGCATGATCGGTGAGGCTCCGTTCAGGATTCCCTCTGACGCCTCCATCCAGGAACCCCGGTATTGACCGATATGCAATATTTGCAATAGCTTGCTATCGCAGCGCGAGCAAGTGGATATCAACAACGTAAGCCCACTCGCTTGCGCGTCGTGCTAGTAAACTACGAAATGCCTATGTGCATAAAGTTTTCAATAATACGAGTCGAGCATGGATGCCGAATTGATGTCGAAGAAAACTTTGATTGAAAAGAACAATCAACTGAGTAACCACTGCTTGTTGGCGTGCTCGATCATTTCATTTGGGTTGATGACGGGGAATCTCTCTGCTCAGGATCTCTCCCCACAATCACCTCAGGGTATGTTTGTCTCACCACTTCAAGATGATGCGACGATCAAAGATGTCGCGTTTGCTAGTGCTGAAATTTTATGGGCGGTTGGTGATCATGGAGTCGTCTGGAAATCTCTTGATGCCGGGCGCACTTGGAACCTTGTCTCCGTCGCTCCCGGGATGGAGAACTTCAGTTTCGAGTCAGTACAATTTTTGACAGATCGAGTCGGCTGGATCGCTGGCGGAGCGGTCTCTTCAGTCGGACGTGTTCATCATGGGATTGTCTTAGCGACGACCGATGGAGGAACAACCTGGAACATTTTGTCACAAGCAGAATTGCCTTACTTGCGGCAAATTCATTTTTCCGATCTCGAAAACGGCATCGCCATCGGCGAAAGAACATCAAAGTATTCAGCTGGAATCACTTCTACCAACGATGGAGGTCAAACTTGGACTCCACTTCAACACGAGAAGAATGCTCGCTGGCAGTCAGCGGCGTTTTTTAACGACGCTGCGGGGTTGCTTGTTGGTGATCAGGGTCGGCAGGCAGTCTTTTCCGACGGAAAAATTCTTCCCGGTGGCGGCAACATTGGAGGTCTTCAGGCGTTCCACGATGTCGCTGTCAGAAGAGATGGTACATGCTGGATGATAGGTGATGGCGGATTAGTTCTGCACAGTTCTGATTATGGAGTGACATGGTCTCCGCCGAACTCGGATTTCTCAAAAGATGTGCGAGACATCACCGACTTTGAATGTGTGGAAACCAAAGGAAGTCACATCTGGATTTCTGGTTCGCCCGGATCTGTGATTTGGCATTCCGCCGATGATGGCATGACTTGGGAAAAGCAGTTGACCGGCAGCAGTTCTCCTCTCAAGAAGATTCGATTTCGTGATTCTCAGCATGGTGTGGCAACCGGTCTCTTTGGTCGCATTTGTGTGACTAACAACGCTGGCAAGACTTGGAATGAAATGCGAGGAGCGAATCGCCACCTAGCGTTTTGGGCATTGCATGGGCACAAAAGTCGTGTTCCCTATTCATTTCTAACACGCTGGTCAGGTGAAGCAGGTTATCGCAGCGGGGTGACAGTGACCTCTCGTAGAGATCAAGGTTTCGATGCTTTCCAGTCAGAGGAAGAGCAGCTTTATCTGGAGCAAGCAGTGCTCGCAGCTGGCGGAAATCAGGCAAGAATCGATTGGAGATTGCCAGTTTCCTTGCCGGGATTAGATCGAGATCAAGATAAGCTGGCAGAAGACTTCTCTCGGCTCACGGATCGCAGACTTCCAGAAATTCTGCTTGGAACCTTGGTTGCAAACATCCGTATGTGGAAACCGGAAATAATCCTTGTCGATGAAGCACCTTCCGACGACGCGCTGACGAAACTCATTCAGAAGGCACTGCCACAGGCGGTCGAATTCGCAAAAGATCCGCAGCAATTTCCGGAACAGTTGGCAATCGGCTTAGAGCCATGGATTGTCAATAAAGTTGTTATGGAGAGAATGGCTGGTCGTGCCGGAAGCATGACTCTGGATTTGTTCGAAATACTCCCTCATCTCGGAACAACTTTAGACGTTGCGGTTCAGCAAGCAACATCAAGAGCATTTGATTCAGAAGAACTCAGAACATCGAACCGAAGTTATGAAGTTCTCTATTTGTCCTCGAATGAAAATTATTCGAAGGCAACCATTTTTAATGACTTACGAATTCCCGCAAACTCAGCTGCGAGACGCGCGAATCCAG
>JABJMI010000839.1 GCA_018659505.1 Planctomicrobium sp. | reverse complement strand
TGGTCGCTGGTGAAGATGACCAACGTGTTTCGATCTAAACCCTGTGCTCGCAGCGATTCCATGAGCAAGCCAATCGATTTGTCGAGGTGTTCTATGACAGAGTAATAAACCGCCAAACCGGTCCGCGTTTGCTCAGGGGTTCTCGGGGAACTGTAGAGAGCCTCGTCTCTTCCTCCAGCATTTCCGTGATCAAAAGGATGCTCGCTTTTGAAATTTGGAGGAAGTGTTAGCGATTCTGGAAGATACATGCCTTCATAGCAGGAAGGAAGTAATAATGGATCATGTGGAGCCGTATAATTCACATGTAAAAAGAATGGGCGATCAGAGCGTCGAACAAGAAAGCGATTCGCTGCAAGAGTGAAATAGAGACTAATATCCGCCGTGAGTCCGACTCCTTTCTCCGGGAAGATCTTTCGGTCATCGGTCTGAAAGACCCAGCCACGGTATCCGGTCACATTCATCCCCTTCCAGTCTTTCGGAACCGTCAGCGGATGCTTCCCACCGCCACTGGAATAAAGACCTTCGACGGTTTCGTAACCGTGAGTACTGGGACGCCCGGACGTGTGCCATTTGCCGACATAGCATGTTTCGTATCCAGCTTGATGCAGCGTTGTTGCTAGGTGAGGAACATTATCTTTGGGGGCAAAGCCGAAGTTTGACTTGCCATTCAGTAGACCATCACGCCCCGTTAATAATTCTGCGCGACTGGCGACACAAATAGGAATTGCGGTGATCGCTCGCGTGAACGTCATTCCCTCTTGAACGAAGCGATCAAGCGTTGGTGTGCGTATTTCATTGTTCCCTAACGCATGAATTGTATCTGGACGTTGATCATCTGTAACAATCAATAGAATGTTCGGTTGCTCAGTTTCGGTTGCCGCGACAGCGATTGAACTCAGCAAGGTGAAAACCAGTATTGAGATGACGCGATTGTGACGATTCATATAAAATCCTGTTTGAAACTTTCCAATTCAGTGGAATCAGCCTCGATTACGCAACTATTCTGGTCCTTACAACGCACATCCGCTTTGAAAATTCCGATATCAAAATCACTCTTGAAGAAAGATGGTTGCATTCGCTTGTATGATGCGCAAGAATTAACTGATTGATCAAGTGCCACAACTGAATCAATCCACTCAACAGCAGATTGCTGTCCCCGCCCGATAAATTTCAACGCTAGATATTTTGACTTATGTCTGAAGAGAATGCCACGTTTGATATCGATTTCCAGGTTCCCTGTGTGCATCGTTTGAGATTCACACAGGATCTCTTTGGGAAAGATCAAGACGTCTTACTGGATCTTCTTCAATCTTCCGGTGATCAAGTTCCGCGTGTGCAGTTTTGGGTTGATGAACATGTCGCACGCGCTCAGCCGAACTTGAGTATGCGTATTCGTGGATTTGCACAACAACACCCTGACAACTTTAATCTAATCGGAAACATTCAAACTTGTCCCGGTGGAGAAGCGGTCAAGAACGATATTCACATCATCGAGCGGATGCTGAAATGTATCAACGCTGCCGACCTTGATCGGCGCAGCTACATCATCGTCATTGGAGGCGGAGCCGTTCTAGACGCCGTCGGGTTTGCAGCGGCAATAGCACATCGCGGGATTCGTCTCATTCGTATTCCAACGACGACTCTCGCTCAGGCTGACTCTGGAGTCGGCGTCAAAAATAGCGTGAATCTTTTCACAAAGAAGAACTGGGTCGGGACATTTCATGTTCCGTGGGCAGTTGTGAATGATGAAGAGATGCTCGTGACGCTCCCTGATCGTGATTTCCGCAATGGATTTTCCGAGGCAGTCAAAGTCTCGCTCCTCAAAGACGCTGACGAATTTGCACGAATTGAAAAGAACGCAACCAAGATTCGAGACCGTGATATGGATGCGGTGAGACCGGTCATCCTACGTTCAGCTCAGTTGCATCTTCAGCATATTACGGCAGGCGGTGATCCCTTCGAAGCACTTGAAGCTCGCCCTCTAGACTACGGGCATTGGTCAGCACATAAGCTCGAACCGATGACCGACTTCGAACTCCGTCACGGTGAAGCAGTCGCAATCGGCGTCGCTGTCGACACTGTTTACTCGTCGCTTGTCCATGGCTTCCCAAAAGAAGATGCCGAGCGAGTTCTGAACTGTTTACGTAACCTGGGGCTAACCCTCGATCACCCAGCGCTTCACCAAACGGAAGAACTTCTCAATGGACTGGAAGAATTCCGTCAGCATCTCGGTGGTCGTCTGACACTCACCATGCTGCCAGAAATCGGACGTAAGATCGATGTTCACGAAGTTGATAAATCGCAGATGCTCAAAGCTATTGAGTACGTTGCTGAGTTCATGTCGCAATCGGTTTAGCGAGGTTTGCGACAGATCGATGCAAGGT
This sequence comes from Planctomicrobium sp., assembly GCA_018659505.1. GTDB lineage: Bacteria > Planctomycetota > Planctomycetia > Planctomycetales > Planctomycetaceae > Thalassoglobus. Next base: position 1,040 of record JABJMI010000839.1, on the reverse strand, counting down.
CGCTCTTGCTTGGGCTATGCTCGACGTCCCGCGGACGGTTCTCGGTTCATTGGATATCTATTGGGGCTGACACAATGAAGTGTCTGGCAAGACGGTTGTTGCTCACCCGCGATTCGGTTTAAACCGATAGCCGATTCCTCGGATTGTTTCGACCAGTTCTGCACGGTCTAAGAGTTTCTTTCTTAATGCTCGTACATGCACATCAATTGTGCGTTCCATAGAATTCGCATCTTCGCCGCGGCTGACATCCAGTAATTCGTTGCGGCTGAAGGTTCGTCCCGGTTGTTTAGAGAGTGTCCACAACAACTTGAATTCTGTCTGAGTAAGAATCAATTCTTCTCCGTCGATTGTGACCATGTGGTTCTGACGGTCGATTTTGATGCCGTCGACTTCGATGATTTCCGTGTTTCCCTCGTCGCTGGCGTTTCGTCTGAGAAGTGCTTTGACACGTTCAATCAATGGACGAATTTTGAATGGCTTCGCGACATAGTCATCTGCTCCCATACTGAAGCCGACGACCTCGTCAACTTCCTCATCCTTCGCTGTCAGCATGATAATGCGGATGTTTTTGGTGCGGGGATCGCTGCGCAGTTCTCGACAGACTTGTAGTCCGTCTGGCGGAGGAATCATCAGATCGAGCAGCACAAGATCGGGTGCCTGAGCCTGACACTTTCTCAGTGCCTCCCGACCACTGGTTGCCGTCGTGACGTCGAAATTCTCTTTTTGAAAATTGTACTGTAAGGCGTCGAGAATAGGCATCTCGTCTTCGACAATTAATATGCGGGGTCTACTCATGGTGACATTTGGTCTTCACGTTCAAACTTGCCTGCATGGCGAATAATTTTACCTTCGACGAGGTACACGATATCTTCTGCGATATTCGTCGCATGGTCAGCGACGCGTTCCACAGTTCGCACCGCTGAAAACATATGTAGTAGCCCATCGATGTGATCCGGGCTCTTGTGCATTTGTTCGATCAACTGTGCGATTAGGGCGGAATTCAGTTCATCAACCTCATCGTCGTCTTCGCAAACTTTGCG
>JABJMI010000525.1 GCA_018659505.1 Planctomicrobium sp. | reverse complement strand
TCCACATCGTCCGGCACAACTGAAAGGATTGGTTCCGCGAATGGAATCGGTACTTCGGACGTACTGGGAGGCTCAAAGACATTCTCAGTAGAGCCGGCAACAAACGGTTCAAATTCAGTTTGCGGAAGGGTTTCTGCACTGGGAGGAAAGAGGTTCGGCAGTGATTGAGGTTCGACAGGTTCTTCCGCTTGCGGTTCAACTTCTCGTGCAACGCTCTCTGTTGAAACAGGAATTGCAGAGACCGCAGTAAAAGCTGGAGCATCGATAGTTTGGACCACAACAATCGGTGCAGTTTGCTCACTGTCGAAACGCTCAGCGAGGTTCCAAGTCAGCGACGAAGGTTGCCATACTGCATGGACGAACGTGAACACAATAGGGGCAATCAGCGCGAGTTTCAAAAGTTGGTCTCGTAGTGAGTCGCTCGTTAAGTGTCGGCTTTTGCACAAGCACCAAACCACGCTGATGAAGAGAGTTGAGAGGAGCAGATAATTTACTCCCCACAGGCAAATCATTTTGGCGAGTGATTCATCGATCATGCTTCAACTCCCTCTCTTTGTCTTGGATGAGTTGCGTCAATCGCGATAGCTCTTCAGGTGTCACTTCACATCCATCGAGCAAGTGACACATCACATCAGCAACATTCCCATGAAAGAGTCGTTCAGCAAGGTCAGTGATCATCGAGCGGCTGACTTGCTCTTGCTCCAACAGCGAACGGTAAACATTCACACGTCCCTCTGTTCGATGAGCGACATGCCCGCTCGCTTCCAACTTCGCCAACATCGTGCCGACAGTTGTGTGAGCCAGCGACCGGTCGGGTTTCAAAGCCTCGCGAACCTCCGCGACGGTCGCTTCGTCCTTCTCCCACAACACCTGCATGATTGCCAACTGCAATTCTGCCAACTGCACCTTCACCATGATTTCTCCTTGCTTTAAACTTACTCCTACTTGAGTAGGAGGTCGATGCTACTACCTCGGTAGGAGCGGGGCAAGAGGAATGTTGGTATAATAATCTGAAAAACCGTAATTTCAGTTCTCGACACTTCTCAATCAAAGCGGAGATGGATATTCGCTTGTCGACTTCATGATTCGAATCGGGTAGGTTGTGTTCGGAAGAAAATTCAGTGTCAGACAAAGATCCTGAGAGAACGAGCGGTAGTATGAGCCAAAACAGAACAGCCACGATCAATCGCACAACGCGCGAAACAGATATCAAATTGTCGTTGAATCTTGATGGTTCAGGGCAATCTGAAATCGATACCGGGGTCGGCTTCTTCAATCACATGCTGGAGTTGTTTACGAAGCATGGTCAATTCGATCTCACAGTCAAAACTGTCGGTGATATAGACGTCGACGATCACCACACTGTCGAAGATACCGGGATCTGTTTAGGGCAGGCGATTCGAGAAGCAGTCGGCGATAAAAAAGGAATCACTCGTTACGGTTCAATGACATTGCCTATGGAAGAAACGCTTGTGACTTCGGCACTCGATTTAAGTGGGCGCTTCTGGTTCGTCGACGCTTATGAAATTCCGACTGAGAAGATTGGAACCTTCGATTCAGAACTCGTCGAAGTCTTCTGGCAAGCGGTCGCTGCGAATGCTTTGATGAACTTGCACCTGTTGCTGCACCACGGCAAGAATAGCCACCACATCGCTGAAGGTTTCTTCAAAGCGACTGCTCGCGCACTAAGAACGGCAATCACTATCGACCCTCGTCAGCAAGGCGTTCCATCTTCCAAAGGTGTGTTGTAGTCTCGTGCTGGTAGCTTCTTCCCCACAATTAGACTGAGAACTTATCGCTCGAAGATGGGTACGAGATTCTTTGGGATCTGTAATGTAATCAGCGCCATGGCTGTGGCGTATTCGTTGCCAGTGACTCTGTTTTCCCAGTGGTCGTTCGTTGCATTCCCAGCGAGTTCATCTCGGATAAAAGGAAAGGTTTTTTCCCAGTCCTCTCCACCGGCGTGCCAGTAGGCTTGCGTGGCGTAATATTCTGCATAGAAATAGTATTCGACATCCTTCTTGGTTTCGCGTTCATTCAAAAGATAAGCAAATCCCCGTTTGATGGCGTCGTCTTGTGTGACTCCTGCCGTGTATAGTGCAACGATAGCTGCTGCTGATCTGGCGACTTTTGATTCAGCTGGATCAAAGATGCGATAGCGGAATCCACCGTCAGGGTTTTGGCACTTCTTGATGTATTCGACGGCTCGGTCGATCACTTCTTTCGGAACCGCAATTCCGGCATTCCTTGCGGCTCGCAACGCCATCATCTGGCAAACAGTCACAGAGATATCAGCTTCGTCTGGGACAGGATTATATCTCCATCCACCCTGCTTGTTTTGGGTCAAGATGATCAAGTTTACTGCTCGTTTTAGCTTATCTTGGATCTCTAACTGCTTAGACATTCCATAAACTTCAGCCAAAAACATAGTCCCGAAGCCATGTCCGTACATGGGACCATGTGTCTCAGCAGCGGAGTTGACTAGGTATCCATTCGCTTGCGAACAACTGAGTAAAAACTCCGTACACCGTGTGACTTGATCGGAATACGGACCTGCCTCTGGAACAGATCCTGATGCGAGAAATGACATCCCACACAATGCAGTAATACCAACATTCTGTGAATACTCTTGCTGGCTGCCGAATGAACCATCTTCGTTTTGGCGAGTTGCTAACCATTGTA
>JABJMI010000837.1 GCA_018659505.1 Planctomicrobium sp. | reverse complement strand
TGACTCATCTTGCCGATCTGCTGGAGCAGTTCGAAGCGAAAGCAAAAGAGCGAGGAGTTCACGTTCACTGGGCGAAAGACGCAGCTGAGCATAACGAAATTGTGCTTGACCTATTGCAGAAACACTCTGTCAAGAAGGTCGTAAAAAGTAAGTCGATGCTGACCGAAGAGTGTCACCTGAATCCATATCTCGAACGAAATGATATCGAAGTCGTCGACACCGATCTCGGTGAATGGATTGTTCAATTACGTGAAGAACCGCCCAGCCATATCGTGATGCCCGCGATTCATACGAAACGCGAAGAAATCGGGGAACTGTTCCACGAGAAGATCGGAACCGAAAAAGGCGCGACCGATCCGCAGTACCTCACCGAAGCTGCTCGTCAGGAACTACGGCAACGCTTCCTCTCCGCTGATGCTGGAATAACCGGAGTCAATTTCGCCATCGCAGAAACGGGTGGCATTGTCGTCTGCACCAATGAAGGAAATGCTGACTTAGGAACTTCTCTACCAAAGTTACATATCGCCTGCATGGGTATTGAGAAGCTCATCCCCCGCACAAAAGACCTCGGTGTCTTCCTTCGATTGCTCGCTCGCTCAGCAACGGGGCAACCAATCACGACTTACTCGACCCATTTCCACGGACCACGTGATCCATCCTGCGAGATGCACATTGTTCTCGTCGACAACGGACGAAGTGAATTACTTGGCAGCGATGATTTTCGTCGTTCGCTCAACTGTATTCGCTGCGGTGCTTGCATGAATACATGCCCTGTTTATCGTCGCACTGGTGGACATAGTTACAACAACACGGTTCCGGGACCGATTGGTTCGATTCTCGCCCCTGCCAGCGACACCGAAAAGCATTCCAGCTTACCGTATGCCTGTTCCCTTTGCGGGTCTTGCAGCGACGTTTGCCCCGTGAAAATCAATCTTCACGAGCAGCTTTACACTTGGCGAAGCAAGATCGTATTAAAAGGCTTGCTGCCAACAACAAAACGGATCGGAATGTCACTCGCCAGTGCCGTGTTGAGACGCCCTTGGCTGTACCGATTTTCTGGACGAATGGCGCGTTTCATCCTGCCGAAACTACCTCGATTTTTGGTTTACAACGGTCTGAATAAATGGGGACAACAACGAGAGATCCCGGAAGCTCCCAAGAAAAGTTTTCGCGAAGAATTTCGTAATCGACAGACAAAAAACCACCCATCGGCATAATCCTACAGTTCGCACTACACTATCAGAGACGGTCCTACATAAACCTTAACACTAGATATAGTAGTCGAGCAACGACTTTAACGATTCTGCCTGTTATTCTAATTAAATCCTTTACATCGGGGTTGACCTGATCTAGGATTTGCGAACCGAGAAACAAAAGAGTGTTGGACACGCGATTGTGACTCGGGAAGCTGTTGAGTCTCTTGTCGAGTTCAGCAGCGAAAGGTCCTCAAGGATTGTTCATAAGAAATAACAATCAACGAGGACAAATCAGACCGATGGATCGAGTCTTGAAACGGAATGGAATCTGATGCCTCTGCATACCTGTAATTCTGATGCTTTTGAATTGCAGAAAGTAGTACATCTTGTGACTGCGGGTGCTTTACTCACATGGCTCCGCAACAACTGTCAGCAACTCCCGCACATCTCCAATTTCTTTGGTTGTCCTGCCTTCATTAGCAGCTTCCCGACAAATTGTGCTGACATCACACACTCTCTTCCAGCTTCAGTTTTCGAAACATCATTCGGATTTGTGCCCGTCAATAAGTGACATCGGCAGCTTTCACAATCCATGTTTTGATATGAATGAATCATTGAATTCAAGGAAGAGATGCCATGAACGACAAGCCTATCATCGCGATCAACTCAGACTTTCGTCCTGCGAAAAGCGAAACATTTTCTTTCTCTTGGATGCACAGCGGATATTACGATTCAGTCAGCCAAAGCGGCGGCATCCCTGTCATGATTCCGCCGATGGCTGAAGACGATGATTTACGCCGAGTTCTTGAACAAATCGATGGACTTGTCCTCAGCGGATGTAAACTCGATCTTGATCCGGTTCGCCTTGGCTTCGAACAACATCCAGTCACACGACCAATGCCACCCCGTCGCGAAGAATTCGATCGCCGACTTGCCAAACTCGCATACGAAATGAAGATTCCAACATTGGCAATCGGAGCAGGAATGCAAACCCTCAACCTGATTTGTGGAGGAACCTTGTTTCAGCATCTTGCAGAGGATGTGTTCAAATCACTTTGCCATCGCGATGCTGTCGAAAACTGCTTACGTCATGTGATTGAAATCGTCCCTGGTACTAAAATGGATGGCATCTACGGTCCTGGAGAAATTAGAGTCAACAGCGATCACCACATGGCGATCGACCAACTCGCCCCGACATTCCGTGCTTCTGCAACTGCCCATGATGGCGTGATTGAAGCTTACGAATCAACAATCGAAAACTGGTGGTGCCTCGGAACTCAATTCCACCCAGAAAGTGAATCAGCTTCTGCATTGGACATGCAAGTCTTCGAAACATTCATTGATGGCGTCAAAGATCAACAGGCACAAGGAGCAGATATCCTTGCGTTTGACCAGGTTCGAAACGCTGCTTAATCGCGAAACTCATTCAATTCAAAAAAGCTCGATCAAAACTTTGATCGAGCTTTTTTCATGTCCGTTAGCTGCACACTTAATGTGTGCAAACCAATCGACTACCGAATAAAAGCAAGCCCACCACGGGACCTGAAAAAACTCTCAAGCTAGGTGCCCTTTACTTCACCGGCAACAACTGCACTGCATCAATCACAACATAACCATTCGTCTCTTTGTTGTTGATTTCAACTTCTGTATCGCCGATTGGAAAATTCATTTCCAGAGCAGTTGTAAATGCTCCATCTTCAGGTCTCTTCTTTTGGTTGACTGTCGCTTCGGTCACTTTGTTGTCACCGAATCGAATAGTGACAGGCACATTCGTTGCCCGATTAGGATTCGCTGTATAAGCGATACGAACGGCATAAGTTCCGGCTTCTTTGATCTTGAAACGATACTTCACTGACTGCCCACCCTTATCGACGTTGCCATCGTGACGATAGCCGACATCAATGTGAGGTCCGATTTGCTGGCTGATTCCATCAAAACCGACTCGCTCAGCCTGCTCTTCATCGACAACTAGACCTTTCAATGATTTGGAAGCGACCGAATTTGCTGGCGAACGCTTAGGACCGGTCCATTCGAGAACCTGTTGATCCTCATTCAGTTTCGCTTTCAACTTTTCATAATCAATGTCATGCAAAGCAACATCAGCCTCAATCGCCTGCATCGCAGCGGTCGCAGATGATTGTCCCAGCACCATGAAAACAGGCTCCATGCGTATTGAACCAAACGCAATATGCGAAGCACTTAGACAAACCGGCACAAGCAAGTTTTCGCATTCCTCTTGCTTGGGAATGATCGATCCATAGTCAATCGCGTACGGAGAGAATCCCCCGATCTGTACATCACCTTCGTTTCGTACAAATCCCTCTTCGGTCACATATCGCTGCACGTTATGTGAATCCATCGTATAGGCAGCGAGTCCTACCGGACGAGAGACAACATCTCGCCCCTGACAGTGATGTTGAGTCATTACCATGTCGCCGATCATGCGGCGTGCTTCACGAATATAAAGCTGTTGTTGCCATCCATCTTTACGATCAAATTCATCTTTGCAGGTTCCCCACCGACTCAATTCAGAGCGTATTTTCTCTGGGACGCGAGGGTGATTCGCCAATGACCACATCAGACCTTGCTGGTAGGTTCGGTGCCGATCAATGGTGGCTGCCCGTTCAGCATACGATGCTTCCGGGTAATCGTAGTTCTGCCCAATGAAATCTGTGGAGAAGCCATAGTTATTATTGGAATCGGTTTTGTAATTCGGCATTGGTGAGAGTGTCAGTGGCTTGCGCGACTCGCCCGCTTCGAAATTACGGAACATTAATTCGTACAAGACCGGGTCATAACCTTCAGGCTTCTGGAAAGGGATTCGGTTTGGACCATGAGTCGTTAAGCACATACGGAAGCAGTATGCCTGCACGCGATGGTCGCCGGAATCTTCTTGCCCAGGTCCAGCGGGGTCGATACCGGGAAGCAGTCCGCTATTAGAGTCGCCCTTCTTCACATAGGGATCAACACCTTTCTGGAATTGATGATGCCGAGAATGCTTCACCTGCACACCGTTGTAAGATTCACCATACAACGAGTTCGCTTCTCGTCCGACCGTGTAATCAACACCAGCTAATGCCAGTAAGTCCCCTTCGTATGTCGCATCTATAAACATTTTCCCGTGAAAAGTTTTTCCAGATTCCATGCGAATCGAGTGAATTCGACCATTCTTCAAGGTGACACTCGAACCGACCTTGCCTTTCCCTTGCTGTCGCTGACGATCAATTCGTTCTTCATAGACAACAGGAATTTTGTTCTCTTGAACGAAATCATTCAGCACATCCAAAGCGGCACTCGGTTCGAAAGTCCACATCGTCTCCTCTTGATTGCTCGCCTTACTCTGACCTCCGCTGCGGTATTTGTCTGGCGACTGGAACTTCCAGTTCCCTTCATCTTGATAGTATTGTTTGATTCGCTGATAGAACTCACGAGAGATCCCACCAATCGCAGCTTTGTTACCAATGTCGGTCTGCCCGAGCCCACCGGTCGTCAATCCACCGAGTCTGTTCGAAGGCTCGATGATCACAACTGTCCCGCCCATCCTTCGAACCTGAACCGCGGTCGCGACCCCCGCAGCAGTTCCGCCATAAACAACAACATCATAAACCTGTGAATCCTCAGCGAAGGCTGGTTGAATGCAGTAACTGATTAAGGCAGCGAGAGCGAAATGAAACCGGGACCGTCTGATACCAGTCCAAGATGAATGAAACATATAATCTATCCAGTCGTTTTGAGTTGGTTGAGTTCAGATGGAAAGAATGATACTTGTCTGCATCAAGTGAAAACACTGACAGCTCAGTCAAATAAATTTCGTCCAAGAAAGCATTGTGATGGCAACATCTACAGAGATTCAAGAACCGGTTGCAAAAAACATTCGTGACCGGAGAACTATTAACTCATTCCGCAGCGAAGTCCCGCCGCAAGAAACCATTCTCCATGCGATAGAATTAGCGTGTTGGGCACCGAATCACAAACTGACCGAACCGTGGCGATACTACTTACTTGGAAGCGAAACTTTCCAACGAATCGTGGAGCTTAACACCAAGTTAGTAACAGCGTCTAAAGGTGTTGAGGCAGCTGAAAAGAAAAGAGAGAAGTGGTCGCAAATCCCCGGTTGGCTGGTCGTCACCTATCAACGATCAGAAGACAAACTTCGCGATCAAGAGAACTATGCTGCGGTATGCTGTGCGATCCAAAACTTCTCACTCTCTCTTTGGTCAGCTGGCATCGGTATGAAATGGACAACCGGTCCAGTCACTCGTGACGATGGAATTTATCAAATCTTGGACCTCAATCGTGAGCAAGAAGAGATTGCCGGAGTCTTATGGTATGGTTACCCCGCTGAAGTCCCGAGCATGAAACGACATCCCCCTGACCAATTTATAACGCAACTACCATGAGCACCGTCCGACTAATGAATCCGCACAGCGTTCTGGCTGTCTTAGAGCACAGACCGCAAGATGTGATGGAAGTTCATGCCAGCACCTCAAAGAGCAGCGACGCCTGGAAGCATGTCGCTGCAACTGCGAAGAACTTTCGCATCTCGGTCAGAGAACCAATCGCCCGCAACAATCGCAAGTCTCGACAGGCAGACGACAGTGGACGAGTTGGAACGACCTATGCCATCGTCCGCGAAAAGCCCGCAGTCACGCTCGATGAACTCTTCGCTGACGAATCAAAACGCGGAGTCTGGCTCGCGCTCGACCGCCTTCAAGACCCACATAATGTCGGCGCAGTCTTCAGAACCGCTGGCTTCTTCGGCATCAAAGGGATCATTCTCACCCAGGACAAATCTGCTCCAATCACCGGCACAGTCTACGACACCGCAGCCGGTGGAGTAGAAACAGTCCCGATTGTCTTACAGACGAACCTAGTCCGAGCATTAGAGGTCGCCAAGAAAAGCGACATGTGGGTTCTCGGCAGCTCTGAACATGCCGAGATGTCGCTTGCAGAAGTCGACCGCGACCGTCGCTGGCTAGTCGTCATCGGCAACGAAGAAAAAGGCTTACGCCGTTTAACCCAAGAAAACTGCGACCAAATCTGCCAGATCCCCCCGGTCGGAAATGTGACGTCGTTGAATGTCTCCGTCGCAGCGGGAATCATGATGTCGACATTGACTGCGAAGTAATTGTAGGGGGTGAAGTTCAACGAAACCGTATTGTGGTTGGGGTTCCGTAGTCATGAAATCTAACAAGCAGATAGCTGCGTCTGAACTACTGACAGTCGTAGTCGTCACTATATCGTCTGTGTGGTTTAATTTTCACGATAGAAGACTCGACTTCGCTCAAGTGAAAGATTTTCTTCCTGCAATTACAAAAGCGATATGCCTCGCTGACGGAATTGTGATGGGTGTGACACTTTCGATTTTTGTCATTGAGTTAGCCTATCAACTGCATTTAACGGATGGCTTGCTCAAAAACGAGTTAAAAACACTTGCTCTTCCCTTTGCAACATATTCACTGATTTTTGGGTTCGTGCTCTTAATGAACGACATGATTAAGATCACCGCGTTTCAAATGTGTTCATACTTGATGGTGTTTATAGCAAATGCCTATATTCTATTCAGCAAGAGCAGGCTGCGTCGCAACGTACAACATTCAGATGACGATTAAATTGCTTCGAAATATTCTCTTCCTTGGAGAGTGACTTACGGTGGGACAAATCGCGTTAGCGATGCAGACCCACCATCGGTTTGCCAATGATCGAATGTCGTTGTCCGTATATTGGTGGGTTGGCGTCGTGCTTCCTTGTCCCACCCTACGAGACCCTATTAGCATAAAAGGATGTGTGTAGAGATGTGACGTACTTCATTTGAAGAAATATATGAAGGGCTAAAAATTGCAGAACCAAAAGAATGGGAACCATGAGTCTTATGATGATTCTGAAATCACTCCTGCCGGTCCTTGCTGCAACTGTGGACATATTATTTCGATTTTAGTGGATCAACACCCTACTATTCAGGAAGAACAATATGGAACTCTTGTATGCCCAGAATGCGAATTCACAAATGGCTTCCTTACATTTTCAGGTCAAGCCGGTATCACAGTTGGTTCAGAAAATGAACTATGGGCTGAGTTCAACATTAGGCAAGAAGCGAGGCAACAGAAGAGTCAGGTACATAGTAACGCTTCAGCCAGGAACCAAAGATTAGCCTACTGTCACTATTGCCAATCTGAAGTACCTAAATCCGAGGGTTTTATGCTGAAGGTTCCGAGCGTGAATGGAAAGCCCATGAGGCGCACTGTCTGCACGAATTGCTTAGGTATCCCCCAGCAAGAGTGGGAGGAATTCGAAGATCAAGCGAATACAGAAAGGGTTGCCACAGTATTGATCATAGTCTTCTTTTTCGCGGTAATGTTTTTTCTATTCATCCTAGAGATATCGAAATAGATTAGATTTGCATACCAGACGAGTGAGAGGCAGGGAGGCTGGGTCAATAGCAACGTAGGGTACGGTTTGCGTACCCTACTCGCTGGGTTTGACCGAATAATCTTCATCGCTATTCGAGTGATCTCTATCCTTCGGGTTTTGATAACCAGCCTACGTTTTCTCAGAATCAAACCTATGAAGCCAATACGAAGACTGATTTGATACAATCAGAATTCGTACATCTATGGTGCTCTCTGACTAAGGGAAATAATAATGACATCTGTATTGATTCGGGTCCAGTTCACGGTCATTTGCTTGATCACTTGCGTGACTTTTTTACACGCGGAGAAACCAGCTCAACTTAAAGTCGTCCGCGACATCGTTTATGCCAATGTTGGGAGCCATCAATTAAAGTTAGACCTACATCTTCCCGCAAATGTCAGAAATCCTCCGCTCCTGGTTTGGATTCACGGAGGGGGTTGGCGAGCCGGGTCTCGCAAGGCGGTTAAGTTAAGTGGTCTCACCCAACACGGATATGCAATTGCCAGCATCAGCTACCGATTCAGCGAGAAAGCGATCTTTCCCGCTCAGATTCACGATTGCAAAGCAGCGATTCGATGGCTGCGTGCAAATGCCGAAGGATATGGATACAACGCCGACCGAATTGCCGTTGCAGGAAGTTCAGCCGGTGGTCACCTCGCGTTACTCCTCGGTGTTTCTGGAGGTGACGCTGAATTGGAGGGGCAGGTCGGTAAAAACTTGCAGCAGTCTTCGCGAGTTCAAGCGGTGATCGATTATTACGGACCGTCAGATTTTGTGCTTAGAGGACGAACTCAACCGGAACGTGCTTATACAGATAAGTCCGGAAGTTACGCTCTACTGGGGGGAAAAGAGGGTCTGGTTGCACCAGAGATGGAACGCTTGGCCAGTCCTGCGACGTACGTTTCTGAAGACGACCCGCCGTTGCTGGTCTTTCATGGGACAAACGACGCGACTGTTCTCCTCGACCAAAGCCAGCGAATCACCGAACTCTACAAGGCTGCCGGGCTCGATGTGCAGCTTGTCGTTCTGGACGGTGCAGGTCACGGTGGAAAGAAGTTTACTCAGGGAGAAAACTTTGATCACGCTCTCCATTTCCTGAACAAACACCTGAAGCATGCCCCCTAAACCCCTTGTGAGCTGATCACCTTCTCGGACCGAGATCCGAGGCGTAGAGTGGGACAAATCGCAGTAGCGATGCAGACCCACCATCGGTTTGCTAATGATC
>JABJMI010000165.1 GCA_018659505.1 Planctomicrobium sp. | reverse complement strand
GTCCTACCAAGCTTAATGCCTGACTCTCTTGCGAGAATCAGGCATTAAGCGTGTCATTTCTGATATTGATGGGTGTAGATACTGATCTATTGTTGAGCGGGCTCCTCGGCTGCTCGGTAAGAAACTCGACGAAGTTGGCGAAGGACGTGGCATTCTGAGAAGTGCCTATCAGAAAGATGTTCCAGTCTTCATTCCTGCCTTCACCGATAGTGAGGTCGGGCTCGATGTCTCAACCTGGGCGATGAGGAACGCTCTGGAAGGGAAAGACATTGCGAACCTAACACACGAAGAAGCGTTGCAGGCAGTTCCAGTCTTCAACCCGTTCCTGGATCTTCAGGAATATGCTCGACTCGCTGGACAAGCCAAGACACTCGGTATCTTCACAATCGGTGGTGGTGTCCCTCGTAACTGGTCACAACAGGTTGCTCCTTATATTGACATCACAAACGATCGCGTCGGCACAACTTTCACTCCGCCGAGATTCAAGTATGCCATTCGTATTTGCCCCGAACCTGTTCACTGGGGAGGACTTTCTGGCTGTACTTATTCCGAAGGCGTTAGCTGGGGGAAATTTCTCTCTCCCGCAGAAGGTGGTCGCCACGCCGAAATCCATTGTGATGCAACGGCGGTCTGGCCATTGTTAATGAGGGCAGTCTTCGAAGAACTGGATAAAGATAATTAATAAAGCATGGCAACAAAAACTTTTCCTCACGGTTGTGAGGATGGATGCACTGCCTAGAATACACGAGTATGAATCGATTCCCTCGCAGCGATGGTCAGTTAGCTCACTTCAACGAGAACACGACCTGCGGGTCACAGTATTTTCAATCAACTACTTCAGGAGTAAATGATGGCGTATTCTCTTCCAGATCTTCCTTATGCCAAGGACGCACTTGAACCGCATTTTGATGCAAAAACGATGGAAATCCATCACGACAAGCACCATGCTGGTTACGTTGCGAAAGTGAACGCAGCATTGGAAGGTCATGACGATCTTGCTTCCAAATCAATCGAAGATCTGATGAGCGGTCTTTCCAGCGTGCCCGAAGCGATTCGTGGAGCTGTTCGCAATAACGGCGGTGGACATGCGAATCACTCGCTGTTCTGGACTGTTCTCTCACCAAACGGTGGCGGAGAGCCCTCAGGCGAACTTGCTGACGCGATCAATGCAACTTGTGGCAGTTTTGACGGTTTCAAAGAAGCTTTCGCAAACGCTGCTGCGACTCGTTTCGGTAGTGGATGGGCATGGCTTTCTGTCGATGGTGGAAAGCTCGTTGTCGAGAGCACTCCTAATCAGGATACTCCACTCTCAGAAGGTCGTACGCCTATTCTCGGGTTAGACGTTTGGGAACACGCGTATTACTTGCACTATCAAAACCGCCGACCTGATTACATTTCCGCATTCTGGGATGTCGTCAACTGGGACGAAGTTGCTACTCGATTTGCAGCAGCAAAATAATCACGAGTAACGACGAAAAAAGCCCGGTCATATATGACCGGGCTTTTTGTGATTATAGATCGAGCGTCATCTCATGATCATCGATGATGCTCTTTTCAGTGAGAGAGCTGTCAACAAAGTGTTTCATTTCTTATTTTCCCCCTTGCCCCTCGATCACTTGTCCCTTGACCAGCGGCTCAAATGAAACATTCCTATTTGGATGCGGCTAACCAAGCCGCGCTAAGGAATCAAGAAGACCAAACCGACGACGGCTGCTGCTTCAACTGTGGCCGCGTCTAACTGAAGTCGTGGACGCTCACACACGTAGCAAGCGTGACTTCCCGGACTTGTTTGTCCTAATGTGAATGCTGTTTCCTGTGGAGGATTGGCTGCCATGAGATAAGGGAGGGCTGGTAAGGTTCCAAAGAACTTCATGCCCGAGACAACAGGTTGCATCAGACCACCTCGAGAGAATCCGTGACGTTCCAGGTTGACGTCTTCGAAGTAAAGCGGCTGATGGTTTAAGAGAGAAGCGTTCCAATAGAATGACGTTCCACACCACAATCGGTGAGTTCCAGGAAGCTGAATCTGCTCTGGTAATTGTTCAAATTTCTCTTCTGCTCGATCCATCGGAAGTTCACCTTCGGGAGGTGTGATGTTGATCGAAACCTGCTGGATCGGTCGTGTCTCATCCCCTTCGATTTTCTTAGCATCTTCGAAACTTCCCCCTTGATCGACAGGTCCATTCCCGGCAAGTGTTGAGGCATGGAATTCAGCAATCTGTGACGCTTCAATAAAGTGTCGCAACGAATATCCTTCAGGAATACAGCCTTCCAAGTAGGTCGAAGAAAGACGCCAATTCACAAATCGGCTCTGCAAAGAACAGCGAATCGGTCCCGGACTTCTCTCACGACATTCATTTCGCCAGAAGATCCAGCTATTCCCTTCAGGGGCTTGAACTGCCGTGGAGCATTTGTGAGCGAATCCCAGAAATTGATGTGTGGCGACAATCGGCATTTCCGCGTAGCTGACCGTCTCGATCAATTCGTTGTCAGGATTAAATAGTTCGTCATCTCCTACGACTTGAGAAAGTGCTTCCTGCTCAAGCTCGGCAACTTGCTCTGTAAAATCTCCAGCATTCTCACCGCTTCCAGATTCTTCGAGTACTTCAGCTGATGATGAGAATTGAATCTCAGATTCATCAATTCCTGGCGGAAGAAGTAATGGTGTCTTCGTTTCAATTGCCTCG
>JABJMI010000578.1 GCA_018659505.1 Planctomicrobium sp. | reverse complement strand
CCAATCAATTCACCTGCTCTTGAAGGGGCAATCAAACATGAGCTAATGACGACTTCCCTGCAACATCTGCAAGTTTCACGAAGTGTTGCTCGCAGCTTGGTCTCTCGTGCGATGCAACACATAGCAGAAAATCGAACCAAATCTGCGTGGGGCGATTTACTCGCAGCATATCGGCTTGGACTTCACTTAGGGAACGGATCGTCGTTAATAGAAGCTCTCGTTGGAGTAAGTATTGAAGCGTATACTAATGAAGCTGTTATCAAATTTATTGAAGAAACTCAGCCAAACCGTGAACTTGCTTTTCAGTACCTAAATAACATTGAGATGTTACCCAAACGAGCTTTAGTTGTGGCGCAAGTCGACTTTGGTGCACGATTAATCGTGATTGATATGATTTTTCAAACTATGTTGGAAACTTATGAAGAGTCCCCAAAATTGAAGGTTGATTGGGATCAAGTCCTACGTGAGTCGAATCAATGGTTCGATCGAATTGTTGTCGGCCTCAAACAGGAATCCTTCTCAGCTAGAGAAAAGGCATGGGAACAAATTCGTTCTGATCTACTTAGAGTTTCTAAAGAGAGGACTAAATCCACTGGTTTTTCGAAGAAACTTCTCTTTTTATCAAATGACATCAAGAGGACGACCGAGTATTTTAGTGACTTAATTATTTCAAGCTTCATCCCCGATGCCCGTCGCGCTTCAGTCTCCGTGAATCGCTCGGAGCAACGTTTCGACAATTTACGAGTTGCACTTTCACTTTCTGCGTATCACTCAACACACAAGACTTACCCGGACCAATTAAAAGAACTGGTTCCTCGCTATTTACCAAGCCTTCCGCAAGACCTGTTTGGAGAGAAGCCACTTACATACATGAAAACCATTGACGGATATCTACTATACAGCGTCGGTCAAAATCAAACAGATGACGGTGGAGACAGTTTCGATGTAGGTAAAGATGACTTAACCGTACGAATATCTTCTCATTGAGTGCATGACCGCACCCAACAAGACTCTCTGTTTTTTTGTTTGTCGATCACTTTTTTGGCGAGACCAACAATTCTGGCTTCTCGAGTACCAGAAAGTGTCCGTGATCGGCAGTGACGATCATGATTGTTTCGTCCCATGAACTGTTTTTCTCGACCCAATCGGTCAACACTTTTACAGCGGCGTCGCCACTCATGACTGCACCAGCTGAGTTATCAATATTGTTGTCGTGATTCGCCCAATCAACGTCGCCCGCTTCCACCAGGAGCCAGAATGGCTGTTTGTCATTCTCCAAGACAGTTAATGCAGCGGTTGTCATTTCGCTAAGGTTTGGGTTTTCCAACAGGTCTTCTTTTGAGTATTTCTCTGCCGTTTTCTTGCGACCAATTGCTGGTTGAAAGTCTCCATCAGCTGTCTGGAATGGAAGATGACCTCCTTTAACTCCATAAAAACCGAACAGGCGTTTTCCGGCGGAAACTGCTTCCTCTGCTTTTGACTGAAGCTCAGCCGAACCGGTGACTCCGTCTTGTCGAATAGCGACGCAGTATTGTCCACCACTCCGCTGATCAATGCTTTGCAGAGTTGATGCAGTCAAGTAAGCATTCCCTTCTTTGAAGTTATCGCCTTGCCCGGAATCTTTACTTCGACTTTCACCGAAGCCTGCTCCAATCAAAACGTCGACTCCCGATAGAGGAGATTCTGGATGGCTCACCGATTTAACGCCGAGGAGATCGTTTGTGAGATCCTGGTAGTCATGTCGTTTCACATTGTGAGAGTACGCGGCAGCAGGAGTCGCATGGCTTATGGGGACACTGGTCACAACACCGATTTTGTATCCTTGTTGTTGTGCGAGATGTGCAATCGTCGGGACTTGTTTCCCATCATGTGTGATGTTGATGGATGCGTTATAAGTCTTGATCCCGGCTGTCATGCTGGTCGCTGAACTTGCTGAGTCTGTATAAGCATGTCTGATTCCGCTCTCGTTTTTACGATCTAATAAATATTCTGAATCAGTAGGTTTGGTCCACGGAAACGACCCAGCGACTTCAAAAGCATATCCACCAAAAGAAGTCGAGGGATCGACCTTAACAGTCTGTTTCGAAACGTCCAATTTCGCATCGTCACAATAAGGACTCGTGACCATCGCTCCGTATTGTGATGTTCCGTTTGCGGTGTAATTCTGAAAATGAAAACCGGTTCCTCGCCCTTTTGAGTAAGCAACTTGATTCAGTTTGGCGATGCTAGCAGCCTGAGTCGTTTGCCAATCCATACCATCGAAAACGACAAGAATAATATGCTTTTTGCCTGCCTTGAGAGCTTTTATTTGAAGATTGAAGATATCCGTTTGATCCATATAAGTAGCAACCGGATTGAGAGTATGCTCTGGGAGTTGATGATAGAGTTGTTTCAATTTCTCTTCAGAGCGATAAGTGCTTCCATCATTGATATAGCTGGTCAAATCAATCCCTGACCCAGCGTTTTTAGTTCCAAATGAATAAACGGGGATGAGCCGATTCGAAT
>JABJMI010000835.1 GCA_018659505.1 Planctomicrobium sp. | reverse complement strand
TGTATATGCTTTAGCAGCACACTTCACTGTGTGCTGCCCGCTTTGCTTCCGTGTCACGAGAAATCGACCCTGGGACGTATTCGATTCTTCGATAAATTAAGTTCTACGTTCCTTCAATGAATTTTCAACAACCAACTTTCTTTAATTCGCTTTGATCCGTTGCATCCGCGAGAATCCGCGTTCTACTTTCTTCTGCTCGACACTGCACGCCTTGCATGGTTTCCCAAAACTGCTTCGTTATACTGCGATCTTATTGAATCTAATTTTCCGATAGAACTATGCAAACGAATCCTCCTCCAACAAATCTGAAACCCTTCTTTCTCGCGATGGATGACATCTTCGAGGAGTATGAAGGGAAGCTCGACTGGTCCGAATTCTTTGGAAACGATCATCCTGTAGAAATCGATGTCGGTTGTGGACGAGGTTTGTTTGTTGTCACCGCAGCTGAGATTCATCCAGAACGAAATTTTCTTGGAATCGAAATCGATTTCCGAGAAGGTCGACGCGGGGCGGCACGTTTGAAACGTAGAGACCTCACGAATGCGAAAGTGCTGGGAGGCGATGCAAACGTCCCATTTACGAAAATGATCGAACCGCATTCAGTGAGTGCGATTCATGTTTATTTTCCCGATCCCTGGTGGAAGCGGAAACACCGCAGTCGTCGGGTATTTAATGATGTCTTTGTAGGCTTGTGTTCGAATCTACTGATGCCCGGAGGACTCCTTCACTCATGGACCGATGTCGAAGAATATTACGGTGTCATTTCTTCTCTAATGGATCATCACGAAGATTTCGAAGCTCTCCCGACTCCTGAAGAACGTGATCCTGAACACGATATGGATTATCAGACAAGTTACGAGCGCAAGAAGCGAAAGCTTGGTCTCCCCATTCACCGTGGTCAATGGAAACGTAAGCCATTTTGATGCTGAGACTCCGTTGGAATTTACTAAACGACGGAGGATCGCACACAATAATTTGTGCTGCGAAACGATGAATCGCTTCCATTTACTAATTCCTATTTCCCAACTCCTAATTCCTAAAAGCCATGCCATCAACAGTACTTGTCTCCGTCCCGGGTCTGCGATCTGAAGATCTGCAACATATGCCCAATTTGCAAAAGATTGCGAATCGAGGGTCCGTGAAACCTTTGACAGCATCGTTTCCTTGCGTCACTTGCCCAGTGCAAGCGAATTTGACAACCGGAGTCGGACCAGATGTGCATGGCGTGATTGCCAATGGATTTTTCTATCGCGACAAAGGTGAAGTAGAGCTATGGACAGCTTGGAACGAGTGCATTGAAGCCCCCCAAGTTTGGGACTTGCTGCATGATGCAGACGAAAAGATCACTTCAGCGGTCTGGTTTCCAATGCACTCCAAAGGTGCAGGCGCAGACTACATATGCACGCCAGCGCCTATTCACAACCCCGATGGTTCTGAATCATTGTGGTGCTACACCAAGCCCGAACAACTTTACGGTGAACTCCGAGATGACCTCGGACATTTCCCATTGATGAACTTCTGGGGACCAATCGCCAATATCAAAAGTTCCGACTGGATCATTGATTCTGCAATAAAAGCAGCACATGAATTCAAACCGGATTTCTTTTACATCTATGTCACGCATCTCGACTACGCAGCTCAGAAATTTGGTCCTGATAGCCCGGAAGCTTTGCAGGCGGTGAAAGACATTGATGTCTCTTTAGGTCGCTTAATCGACGGAATTGAATCATCGGAAATGGAATCGATCCACTGGTTATTCGCCAGCGAATACACCATCAGCGAAGTCAATGATGTCTGTTATCCGAACCGTATCCTTAGAGATGCCGGGTATCTGAGTTTGCAGGAAGATGCAGGTCTCGAAAATCTGGTCCCGGGTGAATCTCGTGCTTGGGCGATGGTCGATCATCAATTAACGCACGTCTTCGTGAAGAACGCAGAAGATATTGAGACAGTTGCAAATCTGTTCCGAGAGCATCCACTCGTCGAAGAAGTCTTAGTTGATGAACAGCGAGGAAAATACAAACTCGATCATCCACGCTCAGGAGAAGTTGTCCTCGTGTCGAAACCAGAAGCTTGGTTCGCTTACTATTGGTGGAATGATGATGCCAAGGCTCCTAAGTTTGCACGCACTGTCGACATCCATCGCAAACCGGGCTACGACCCAGTCGAAATGTTCATCAACATGCCGAGTAAAACAACTCCGCTAGATGCTACTCTCGTCAAAGGTTCACATGGCTATCCTGGATCAACGGGAGTTCTTGTCAGTTCAAAAACACTAGAGAAAGATCAATACACAGACCTCGATGTCACTCCACTTGTACTACAAGATTTTGGAGTCGAATTCTCATCGGTGGATTAGAGTTAATCCCCTCATGTTCGTTTTGAACTTTCGCACTCCAAGCACTTATCCAAAACTGCAATAGTCTGGATGGTCTGAGGCATCCTGCGGGTCATAGCGTTTTACGATTTGACCGTTCTCGATGAGGATCGTCCCAGGCATTCGGAAGACATTGCTGCGAATACGCGAGAACCCGTGCCGTTTCAGGATTGCGGATTGAAAACCTTTCCAGAAGACTTGGCAACTCAATAGTTGATACCAGCGACCTAAGCCGATGTTCGCTGCTCGATAAAGCTTCTCTTCTGGATCGCTGAAACGCGGGAGATCGCTTAATAAGTATCTCTCGAACAGTTGCCTTCCGTGCTCCTCAGTATCCATATGAACAAAGGCAATTTGAGTTCCGTTCTTTTCAATCTCTGGTCTATGTTGAGCGATCTCAGCGAGTGCTTCGCGACAAAAAGTGCATCCTGAATGTCTTAAGAATACTAGCATGGTTCTTTGCTGTTGAGAAAGATCAGCGAGTGTCTGTCCCTGTTGGCTTTTGAAGGTCTTTAAGGCATCTTGAAAGGACAGTAAATCTTTCGATTCGGAATGTTGAATTTGTTCGTGCCTCAATGCGCGCCATAAGATAATAATGAAGGGAACAAGCCAGATCAGATCGTTAAAGATGTTTACGATTCCGGCAGAAAGTGGGAGGCTTCCATTCATCCAAGCGAGGATAAAACCAATGGGACCAAAGATTTTCCCAAGTAATCCGACCAAGACAATGGGCCAATGCCGATAGGGATCACTCGCTGCGAGCCAGTATCCAATTCCGTAAACTCCGACAATCATTCCGATGCATTGCCAAAGTTCTGGATAAGTCGGGGGCAAATGGTATCCGCAGAGTTTCAATGAAGAGAGTGGAAACAGAACCACCCATGCCCCCCAACAAAGGTTGTAAATGCCAGCAAATTTCAAGATGAAGGTCATCCAGAATGGGGCGGTCAGGTTGTTATCAGATTCAGTCATAACATGCTTTATGTAATGGATCCGCAACATTTCACGATTGTTCACGGCTATTCATCATGGAAAGATTCTTTCGATTTCGCCATCCTATGTACTGCAAGTTAATAATGTTCCTTTTGACTTCAGGAGTTCTGCATGAAATCTTTCTACTTCGTAGCAGTCATGTTTTCGTTTAGTTTATTGAGTTCGTCTCACTTAAAAGCAGATGACCAACCGTTTCCTTTGAATGCAAAAAAGATTCTTTTCCTTGGAGACTCGATCACGCATGCTGGGCATTATATCTCGATTATTGAGGGACAACTTCGCTTGCAGAGTTTGGGAGTTCCAGAACTTATCAATCTCGGACTCCCCAGTGAAACTTGCAGCGGACTCTCTGAGCCGGATCATCCGTTTCCACGACCAGATGTTCATGAACGAATTGACAGGGCACTTGACAAAGTCAAACCCGATGTTGTCGTCGCTTGTTACGGAATGAATGACGGCATTTATTACCCATTTTCAGAAGACCGTTTTGAAAAGTACCAAACTGGAATTCGCGAGATCATCAAGAAGGTGAACGCATCAGGAGCGAGACTCATCCTCATGACTCCCCCGGCATTCGATCCATTGCCACTCAAGGAGAAAGGAAAACTGCTGCCAGCGGGTGAAGAGAAGTATGCGTGGTTCTCAATCTACGAAGGCTATGATGATGTAATGAAGAAGTACGCTGCCTGGGTGATGACTCTCAAGGATGACGTCGACATGGTCATCGACTTACATACTCCAGTGAATGAATATGTGATGGTGAAGCGTAAAAGTGATCCTCAATTTACAATGTCGCCAGATGGAGTGCATGTGAATGAAGAAGGGCACTTCGTAATCGCCGCCGCAATTTTAAAAGCTTGGAGTATTCAGATCAGTTACAGGAAACATGGACGCTTCTCTGAACTGGTCCACCAAAAGCAAACGATCCTTCACAATTCTTGGTTGTCCCATGTTGGTCACAAGCGACCGGGAGTGAAAGATGGGCTACCACTCGATGAAGCTAAAATGAAGGCTGATGAAGTGGAGAAGAAGATTCAAGAACGTATCATTTGGGTAAAACCTAATCTTTTAAAGTAACCTGAAAGATGCCCAAATAGGAACATGGAAGCTGTTAATCTGGAAGACTGACAACTTTCAAAGTCCCCGCAGCGTTGCGTCCATAGATGCGACCATTCAGAAAGAGGGGAACTGTCCAGCAGCGACCATCCAAGAAGGAGGATCTTGCGAGTTCTTCGTATTGATTGGGAGAAGCCTTCGCGAGGACTAATTCTCCTTTCTCAGTCAGCGATAGTAGTTTTCCGTCAGCGATCATGAGAGAACCGCATCCTAGACCGCGTTGCTTCCAGGCGACCTCTCCTGTTTTGAGATTCATACAAGTCAGCTGAACAACTCGACCAAGATTGGAATTTCCATCAAAGCCGTAGAGGTGACCATCAAGCAGAATGCTGTTATTGAAATGATTCCTCATCTGTCTATTGCGGTAGACTTCTTCCAGCTTTGTGCCGGTCCAGCGGAAGAGACCGCAACCGACATTGTAGCCAGCTGAGATGTAGATCAGGTCATCATGAATGATTGGCGTCGTTGAGTTTGTGCGGAACGGAGACGACCATTCCACCGAGTCGAGTTCTTCTCCTGTTTCTGCATCGATGACTCTTAACGCATCGCAATCAAAACTGCTGATCAAGGTCTTCCCTGCAGATTCGAATTCTGCGACAGATCCATAGCCCGCTTGATGATCTGTTGTTTGCCAGTTCTTTTCACCGGTCAGTTTGTTGTATGAGGCAACACGACCTGCTTCGAGCAGAATGTCATCATTCAAAACGTAGGCAGAACTGGTAAAGCCCCACTCTGGAAGAATGACTTCTAAATCATCTTGTAGATTTTTCTTCCAGATGATTTTCCCTGTCTTCGCTTCAAAGCAGAAAAGTTGTCCTTCGCGACCGACTGTGTAGACGCGGTCTTTATCGATAGTTGGAGTCGCACCGGGACCGCCTTCGTGAAGATTATTACCAATGCACAAGGATAGTGATGGGACCAAATCAATTCTCCAGTTTTCTCATTCAGGCAATAGACAAATTCCTCACCTGCAATGTGTCCCATTGTGAAGAGACGTCCATCCGCAATCGAGATCGAACTGAAACCAATGCCAATTTCTTTTTCCCAGACAAGGGGGAGTCCCGATTTTGGCCAGTCTAAACTGGTGATTTTCTCATCGGAAATCCCATCGTGTTGAGGTCCCATCCAGTTCGGCCAATTACGTTCTTCAGCGAATGAGTATGGAGGCAAAGTAGATACGACAAGCAGAGCAACAAGAATCTGGAATTGCATGGAAGAATGATTCACTTCAGTGTTAAAGCTACGACTGAACGCAGCTTGTCTTAATTAAAGAATGGTCGAAAAGAAATGTTATTCTGATTTGTTTAATTCAGGAGAACGCTTCTTGGAGATATCATTAAAATAGCGACGGACGAGACGTGAATATTCTCCCGATGTTCGTTTATGCGAAGAGTCAAGCAGTTCGGTTTGTAACTCTCCGGGGAGTTGTCCCCAGTCACGTTTGGTCATGTTGGACAAATCAGATTGCAGCTCAAGTAAATCAGAAAGCTGCTGAGAACTGCCAAAATCAGAGGCTTCACTCCCCGAACCGTTACTACTTTGTTGCGGCTGTTGTTGAGAGTTCCCTTGCTGCGGTTTGGATTGCCCGGCAGCCATCTGACCGGCTGCTTGACGCATTGATTGGGCCGCTTGACGAAGTGCTTCGGAGGTCGATTTCTGCCCCGATTTTGGTTGCTGTCCTTCTCCTTCGCCGCCATCCTTCGCTTGTTTTTGTGAATCGGATTGATCGCCTGACTCTTCTTGTCCAGGTTGCTGGTTACCGGGGACGGGTGCTCCCATTTGATTCAACATTTCTCCAGCTGCATTCAATTGTTGCGCTGCTTGTGCCACTTGCTCACCGACTTCAGCAGGCACCGCAGAGCCCGGTTCGCTTGCTTCACCATCGCTTTTTTCGCTGCCTTTTCCACTCGCTGCGAGTGCTTGTTGAGCCGCTTCACTGAGTGATTTCGCAGCCTGTTCGCTATTCGCTTGGGATTGTCCTTGATTGTTTTGTTGCGATTGCTCAGCTGCCTGCGCCATTTGCTGCTGAGCCTGTTGGGCGAGTTCTTGAGCTTGCAGGCTTTTCGCAGACTGTTCTTGTTTATTGATCGGTTGAGCCGCCAGTTGTTCAGAATTTTGTTGTAGGTCTTGAGATAACTGTTGAGTCTCATTTGAGATCTCTTGCTGTAAGTCTGATTTCATTTGCTGCTGTGCCGCCTCGTTCTCGGAGAGTTCCTGCAGCGAGTTCGCCAATTGAGTTTGTTGGTCAGCAGCTTGTTGGGCAGCTTGCTTCAATGAGTCAGGAGCGTCACTTTTCTGCAAAGCTTCGGAAAGCTCTTGAGCTGCTTGTGCAGCCTTTTGAGAACTGTTTGCAGCTGCGGCAGGTTGAAATTGCTGAGCGCTTTCAGCGGACTGTTTTGACTGTTCTGCGAATTGCTGACTCTTCTGAGAGACCTCTTCGTTTGGTTGCGTCATTTCACTAACCTGATCCTGAACCTGCTGTGCGAGTTTCGCTACCTCTTCTTGTTGGTCTATCAGATTATTACCCTCCGGTGTCGTTGCCTCAGGTAAACCTGCTTCCACAGGTTCTGAAGCACTTTTCGCTTCCATCTCAGATTGAGGTTCCCCAGACTGATTTGCCATCGCCTGTTCTACATCAGTGTTTTGCTGTTGTGCGGCCTCAGTTGTTCCGGGGAGTTTTTCTTCGATGTTCTTTAATGACTCTTCAAGTTGTTGACTCAGTTGCTCAGCAGCCTGAGTGTTTTTCGTTAATGATTCGAGAACTGCTTTGTTTGCTTCATCGTCAGGTGTCTTCTCGGTTTCTTGCTGCAACTGCTGCGCGAGTTGCTCCAGTTGCTGTTGCGCTTCCATTTGTTGTTGAGCCGCGGTTGCAGCGTCACCTCTCTGTGCAGCTTCTTGAGATCTCTTTAATGCCTCTTGTGCAGCTTGAGCAGCCTGTTTTTGTTGAGGAGGTTCCAGGTTTTCAGCGAGTGACTTCGCAGCAGCTTCCATTTGCTCGCGATCAGATTCCTTTTGCAAACTCTCTAGTTGCTCGGCGATCTCTTGTGCATCTTCTTTCGCTGCATTTGCAAGGTTCTGTTGTTTTTCGGCGAGTTTTTCGGCACGTTTAGCAAGTTCTTCAAGTTGATGTTGAAGATTCTCCGCAGCTGCGTCTGCGAGTTCTGGGCGTCGCTGAAATAGGTCATCCAGCGTATTAGCGAGATCTTCGTGATTGTTCCAAGCCTGCCGTTGGTCGGCTTCCCATTGTTGTTTTTCGGCTTGGTCTTGTGGAGTCGGTGCTGCTTGTTCGGGTTTCGCCTGCATCTCTTCTTGCCGGTTCTCCAAGCTTTCAACTGATTCCGCCAAGCGTTCGGTTTGATTTGCGAGGCGATTCAGTTCGAGTAAATCACGCTGTAATTCGGCAAGCTGATCAAACTTTTCATGAGTTTCCCCCAATTGGTTTGCAGCCTCTTCAAGCTGCTCGGCAGCTTTGGCAAACTCTTCTGGTTTCTGAGAGAGGTCCGCTTCCTGCGCCTGTTGAACAGTCTCGGCAGCATCTTGAAGTTTGCCTTCTGC
>JABJMI010000833.1 GCA_018659505.1 Planctomicrobium sp. | reverse complement strand
TGTGCTTTTTCGATTTCATCGAGCAGCACCACAGCATACGGACGACGGCGAATCTTTTCGGTCAGTTGTCCACCTTCTTCGAAACCGACATATCCCGGAGGAGCACCAATCAAACGGCTGATGTTATGCCGTTCTTGGTATTCACTCATGTCGACTTGAACAAGTGCTTCTTCGTCACCGAACATAAACTCAGCGAGTGTTTTCGCCAGCAAAGTTTTTCCGACTCCGGTTGGTCCAGAGAAGAGGAATGTCGCTGTCGGTCGTTTCGGATCTTTCAATCCACTGCGACTTCGGCGAACAGCTTTGCACACGAGTTTGATTGCTTCGTCTTGGCTGACGACACGTTCGTGCATCACTTTTTCCATTTCCAGAAGACGAACTGTATCTTCGCTGGAAAGTCGAGTCAGTGGGACACCTGTCATTTTCGCGACAACTTCCGAGATGACTTCGGCATCGACAACGCCGTCAGTCTCTTGAGACTTCTGACGCCATTCTGTGGTGATGGACTCTTTTTTCTTTTTCAGTTTGTCGGCTTGATCACGCAGATTCGCAGCCTTCTCGAAGTCTTGATTCGCTACGGCTTCTTCCTTTTGAGTATTCAGCCGTTCGATATCTTCTTCGAGGTCTTTCAAATCTGGAGGACGAACCATTGATTTCAGGCGAATCCGTGCACCCGCTTCATCAATGACATCGATCGCCTTGTCTGGCAGGCAACGACCAGTGATGTACCGACTAGAAAGCTCGACTGATTTTTCCAGTGCATCGTCCGTGTACTGGACTTTGTGGTGAGACTCATACCGGTCACGTAGACCTTTCAGGATCTCAACCGCTTGCTTCTTACTCGGAGGATCAACAAGAACACTTTGGAAGCGTCGCTCCAGAGCGGCATCCTTTTCGATGTACTTACGATACTCATCGAGAGTTGTCGCTCCGATACATTGCAACTCACCACGACTCAAAGCTGGTTTCAGAACATTGGAAGCATCGATTGCCCCTTCCGCTCCACCGGCACCAACGAGGGTGTGTAATTCATCAATGAAGAGAATGACATTCTTCGCACGGCGAACTTCGTTCATCACCGCTTTAATGCGTTCTTCGAACTGACCACGGTACTTAGTTCCAGCGACCATCATTGCGAGATCAAGGACAACGATACGGCGTTCGCGAAGAAGTTCAGGCACATTGCCTTCAACGACCAATTGCGCGAAACCTTCGACAATCGCTGTCTTTCCAACACCTGCTTCTCCGAGAAGAACCGGGTTGTTCTTTTGACGACGACACAAGACCTGAGTGATTCGCTCGACCTCTTCTGAACGACCAATAACAGGATCAAGTTTATTCTGACGAGCTAGTTCGGTGAGATCACGTCCGAAACTGTCGAGTGCCGGAGTTTTGCTTTTGCCGGACTTCGCTGACGGTCCGCTGCCACGTTCGGTTTGCTCGGCACCTTCCAGTCCATGCCCGAGAAGATTCAGAACTTCTTCGCGAACATCTTCTAGCTTGAGTCCCAAGTTCATCAGAACCTGAGCTGCGACACCTTCTTGTTCTCGCAAGAGCCCGAGCAATAGATGCTCAGTTCCGACATAATTATGGTTGAGGTTTCGCGCCTCTTCCATTGCGTATTCAATGACCTTTTTGGCACGAGGTGTTTGTGGCAGTTTCCCCATCGTGACGAGGTCAGGACCAGACTGCACGATCTTCTCGACTTCCAGTCGAATCTTGCGAAGGTCGACATCTAAGTTCTTTAAGACATTCGCTGCGACTCCAGAGCCTTCTTTCACAAGTCCCAGAAGAATATGCTCGGTACCAATATATTCATGATTAAACCGCTGAGCTTCCTGGTTGGCCAACTGCATGACCTTGCGTGCTCGATCAGTAAAACGTTCGTACATAAATCTGACTCCTAAAACACTTCCGTGTTTCTTGTGTCCGCGAATTAATGGTTTCAGAAAGACTTTAGCTGACTGCCACGAGACAGAACGCATACACTCATTCGCAAAACGCTATCCTTCATCGCCCATCCGCCTCACCTGAAATTCCCCAGAGAAACAATCTCAGCAGGAATGAGAATCACATCTCTTATCGTAGCTCCTAGCTCGACAAAAGAATCTCGTGATTCGCCCAGTTAAGTTTAGGTGAAATGATTGAACTGAACTTGATTCTAGCCCTGAACCTGCATTGGGACAAGATTTGCTCAAGCATCTGAGGCAAGATGTGAAGATTTATCGAAAGAAAATTGATGTCGACTTTTTGCAACAATCCCACTGATGAGTTGAGATTTGAACAGAAATTCTTCGCAGATGAGCGAGACTTCTCTAATACGACACTGAAATTAAGGAGCGATATTTTATTTGGTATCAAATATATCGCGGAATCCCTGACTCTGAATTAATTTGAGAACGCGGATTTTCGCGGATGCGGCGGATTCACGAGGATCAGGTTTGTCCAATTCAATTACGTAATTATAAAGAAAAGATGCTCTCAGCAGTTCGACATTCAATTAAAATCTTGTTTTGTGAAAGTAATAAAGACTTCGATTTACAGTAAGACTTTGGGACTGGAATGGTGGGTCTATCTTGATAATTAATCTGTGAAAATCCGCTGCATTCGTGTCAATCCGCGTTCTTAATCTTGTTCATATGTGCCAAAAATATGACCGTTGGCTGAATGCAGGGTCATCCGCTAATGTCTCTGGTCCAGCCACCCATCGCCTTAATACTCGCGAATCACGCCAACTAATACACCTAGAATTTGTACATCACTACTGTAAATGGGGGACATCGAAGAATTCGCTGGCTCGAGCCTGAAGCGTTCATCTTCGCGGTAGAAACTCTTCAGAGTGGCATCTTCACCATCAACTAACGCTGCCACGATTTGTCCGGGACTAGCGGTTTCTTGTTTGCGGATAATTGCGAAGTCTCCCTCTGCGATATGAGCTTCGATCATTGATTCGCCGCGTACTTTCAGGCAAAAATGCTCTGCATCGGAGAATAAATCACTGAAATCGACTTCCTCAACATCCTCGACAGCTAATGTTGGTGCTCCCGCAGCGATGTGACCTGCCATTGGAAGGGAGGCCTTGCTGCGATTAATGTCTTCGGTCAATTGAATCGCCCGCGACATGTTCGATTCGCGAGTGATAAGCCCCTTCTTTTCGAGGGCTTTGAGGTGACACATCACGCCATTAGGTGATTTAATGCCAAAATTGGAGCCAATCTCCCGAACAGTCGGACCATAGCCACGATTCACAATTTGATCGCGAATAAAATTGTAAATTGATTGCTGCCGGTTCGTTAGCTTGGGTTGATCGCTCATTTCTTAAAACCTTCTTGCAGTGGGTTCGTCGCTCTGGTGTATCTATGAATACTTGTACATTTAGACAATATACCTCTGTTCACGTTGCATGTGTACCCTAATTTCCGAGCAGAGAAGATATTTTGCTGATTATCACAAAAAAGCCCGCAAGTAGCGGGTCGCTAGATGCGGGCAGATAATACTGATTACGAAACTATTCGCGGATACGGTTCTGATCAGTGCTTGCACGCTTTAAGTGCTCGGCTAAACAGGCTCTTGCAGTAGTTGTAGTATGTGGTTTACTTCAGCTTACTGAAAAGAATTTGAGTCCCCTCTTTGCCGGCGACGACGATATCGAGATCGCCATCGGCATCGAGATCCGCTGTTCGAATTTGTAAGCCGATGCCGACTGTGCCGTTTTCGATGATGTGCTTGGTGAATTTTCCTTGCTTGTCGATGCTGTAATAACAAATTAAAGGAGCATCTTTTCCACCGGGATCGTTTCCGTTGTGAGCCCGCACTCGCTTACCAGTGATGAGTTCGTCATTGCCGTCACCATCAAGATCAGCGAAGTGAACACAGTGTAATTGAGAGAACTCCTTGTCGATCACTTCTTGGCGGAACTTCAGTTTGCCTTCTTCGTCTGTTCCCTCTGCGAACCAAATCATCAATCCATAATCATGTGGGTTCCCCCAGATAATGTCGTTTTTCCCATCTTTGTTCATATCGCGAATCAGAACCGGGCAAGACCAATGTGATTCCCAATCGGCATGGTAAGTCCAGGCATCAGTCAACGGATCGCCTGATGGTGCTTCGTGCCAACCGGTTCCGGTGAGGATATCATCGTGTCCATCATTGTTGATGTCACCGATTCCAAAGCCATGCCCTTGACCACTTTCATGAACGAGTGTTCGCTTCAATGTGGGTATTGTGACTGTTTTGGTGACCTTCTTTTTACCTTGCTGTGTTTCGACTTCTCGCTCTTCTTCAGCCATCGACCAGATGATTAGGGGATTTGTTTTGACCCAGGAGTTTGAAATCCATTCCGGTTTGCCGTCCCCATTGAAGTCGTGCATGAAACTCGCTTCATTCTGACTGAAGCCGGTGTCTCCGAAGAGATGTTCCTTCCAAAGGAATCCATTTTGTGCCGCTTCCGGTCCTGGATTTTCGTACCAATTTACTTCGGTCTTAAAGAAACCACCTGCGATGAGATCGGGGTGCCCATCGCCGTTTACGTCGTAAGAGAAGTCAGCATTCGAATGGGCATAGCCGTTGATGTCTTCAAAGAGTCTCACCGGACGAGGCAACCAATCTCCATTGCGAAACCAGTTTCGTCCGGCAGCGACATCGAGTTTCCCATCACCATCAAAGTCGTCAATGACGCAGCCTTCGTTTGTATCGACAGCGAGCCGCTTCACTTCAAACTGAATTGGATCACCCGAGAAGAGCAACCCAGACGAACAAAAGCAAAACCCAATCAACAAGAAAGTTCGCATCATTTCGATAGCACCTTAAATAAACGAAAGCAGTAGAAACTGATACGATATGTATGACGTATTTGGATATTGAGTTCAACTGAGTGTGAACGTCAGCTGGTGTTTACGACTTTTTAAAACCCTCCTTCATGACTTGGAAGGAGCTTCTGGGTAAATCTCATCCGAACAACTGGCTTCTTGCGAGAGTGTAGAGTTTCTCTCGTTAGAACTTTTAGATTTAACAAATGGAGCTTCAAAGAGAAGATAGATTGGCCAACAGAGAATACATGTCACCAAGGTCACCGACATGTCGTAAATAATACTGTTTATTTCGAACACTTGCCTGACGAGTTGAGCGGTCAGGAACTGGAGCCGATCATGCAGTAGATAAAGTGTATAGGAAATTGCCCCTAAGCAAATTAATGGAGTAAACAGACTTTTTAGATACCTGTTTTCACTCAATTTTTTGAGCGTTTCATCATAAGGTTTTACTAGCCATAAACTCGACGCAAAGAAAACAGAAAATAGAATCCATGACGGTTCATAACCATTGAGACATCGAACGATAAATGTGACAACTCCAATAATTAGTATGAGAGGTGAGAGCGTCCTGATGAATTTTGTGGATTGAAGTTTCGAACCTCCTAGGGACCAACCTTTTTCCATAGCAAAGCACAGCAATACGCCGATAGCAAACATTTGCCAGTAGGGAATAAATAAGCCTGTCTTCGCAGAGATCCCAAGCGAGCTCAGAATCAAGCACGACACGGTCACCACTAGAAGCAAACTGTATAGAAAGCGTCTTGACAGGCTCAGAGATAATGCGACCACAAGGTAAAACTGCACTTCTATTGCAAGAGTCCAATACACGGCATTGATTGTCGTAAATTTTGCTTGAAGACTATTTGCATTCTCGACTGGCCAGAAGACTTGCGTAAGAGTTGTCAGCCTAATCCACTCAAACACTGTGTAGTTGAGATAACCAAGATTATTCCCCAAGGAAGTCGGCGGTGTGTAGCTGCCTGTTTTAACACTACTTATTAACTCTGTCAGGAACGGTACGGAGGCGACAATAATTATGGAGATCCAAAACGGAGGATAAATCCGTCGTAATCGTCGATATAAAAAGCGAGATGTCTTTTCCTCCCGACGGATGGTGCTCCTGGCTGATGCAGTGATGCAATAACCTGAAATCACAAAGAACATTGGCACTCCTAAATCACCCTGCTTCAATAAGATGTGGAGATGAGGAAATGTCGCAATAAATTTCTCTGAAAAATGAAAGTGAAACGCAAATACCCAGAGTGCTGCAAGTCCACGCAGCAAGTCGAGTAAAAAATAATGCATCTCAGTTTACCCCGTTTTATGAACCAGAATGGCAGCCAAGTGTCGTAGGGTAGCAAACATTACATTAATTCTTACAGTCAGTCCTCAACCGGCATTCTCAACGCGGAACTCAGAAAGGTATTGTCTAATCTTCAAGACTGGTAATAAGATGGAGATCAGCCTCTACTCTTAAAAGCGAGATCCACGATGTCTTTTCATCAATCTTTGATCACAATCACTGCCTGCCTCAGTTTTTTATTAACTGGCTTGATGAGTCAGGTCGCTGTTGCTCAATCAGCGGTAGACAACACCTTTCTTACAGTTGAAATCATGTTACCCGCCATTGTTGGTGATCCCGTCGAGGCACAACGCTGGGGTAAGGTCTTTGAGAAACTCGGGCAGGTCGCCCGCATTCGACAGCCATTGCCTGGTGACAAACCTGATATCAAAGAGACAAATCGAGGACCGATTCGTACCCTCAGAGTCGTAGGAGAGCTTGATCGCAAAGGGGTCTTACATTTTCCGGGTCGGTCTTTCACGAAGAATGACACCGAGCAGATCAAAGCCTGGCTAAAAGAGTTGAGAGTCTATGGAGCACAGGGTTCACCAGATGGGAAGAAATTCTGGGGGCTGAACCAAACTCAATTTGAGACCGTTGTAAAAGGTGTTTCGAAACCGCTAGAAATTGACTCGGTCGGGAAATCGCTCAAGGAAGTTTTAGACGACATTCCAATCGACAAGACTCTACCTGTGGTCATCCATCCAAGCGTCAAGGAATCATTCTTTGAAATTGAAATGGTAAAAGTGACACAACAGCTACAAGGTCTCTCAAGCGGAACCTCGCTGGCAGTCATGCTGCGAACCCAAGGCTATGGGTTTAGGCCGCTGCGGACTCCTGCAGGAACGATTGAATTGACGATTGAGAAGTTGGAATCAACTTCAGAGGCATGGCCGGTTGGTTGGGATATCGACGACTCAAAGCCGCGAAACCAGATCGTCCCCAATCTGTTCAAGTTCATCAAAACGGGCTTTGAAGCAGCACCATTAAGCCGAGTTCTCTCAGCGATCTCCGAACAAACTCGCACCCCGATCCTGATCGATGAACGACTCTGCAAAGAAAAGGATATCGACATCGACAGCGTAGATGTTTCATATCCGGAAAAGCAGACAGCGTGGTCGCTGGTTTTAGGTTCAGTCGTTCGCCAAGCACGACTCACCGATAAAATTCGTCTCGACGAAGCTGGCAAACCATTCGTCTGGGTCGCACCGTTCGTACCCTATGTCCCGAAGGTCAAGTAGCCTCTCAGTCGCTTAAGCAGATGTAGCTTTTTTTAAATAAAAATGATTCAATATCGAGGTTCCGCAATTAGTCGTGCATGGTGAAGTGTGCTGCTAAACAGCGGAGGTTTGTACCTGCGTTCTTTGTGTTATGTTTTGCTAATCTCTCTATAGCTTCGCGGATCTCGGTCGCGTTCGATAGAACCTCTGTGCGATTCGCGTTAGTATCAGATCTCATGTCTGTGAAGTTTCTTTACTAATACTCGATAGGGTCTTTGATGTTCAAAGGCTCTACGAAATCATTAACGGAGATCTGAAATGCGTTCTTCCCTGATGTTTACTTCTCTCTTTTTAGGTCTAGCGGTTTCAACATTCGCTGCTGAAGTTTCTTCTGAGCGGCATCGCGTGATCGCAGGCGACAAAGGGAAGATTGTTCGCTTTGATAAAACGGGAAAAGTCGATTGGACCTGCGACAAAGTTCATTCCGTGCATCGCATTCAACAGCTCGACAATGGCAATATCCTGACTCAGCAAGGCTGGGGCAAGATCGTTGAAATCAACTCCGATGGAGAAATTGTCTGGAGCTACGACGCTGCCAATAGTAACGGCAACAAAGGCAAGCGACTGGAGATCCATGCGTTTCAAAGACTCGATAACGGTCACACGATGATCGTAGAAAACGGGATCGGTCGGATTATTGAAGTCACTAAGAAAGGCAAAATCGCTCACGAGATTCCCTTCTAGGTTTCCGAACCTCATCCACACAGCGACGTTCGCATGGCTCACAAATTAGAAAATGGAAACTATCTTGTTTGCCATGAAAAGGACGGTCGGGTCAAGGAGTACCATCAAGACGGTAAAATCGTCTGGGACTATGACGTTCCGCTCTTCGACAAGGATCGTGCCGGTGGTCATGGACCAGAAGCGTGGGGGAATCAAACATTCAACTCTCTACGTCTTAAGAATGGAAACACACTCATCGCAACCGGTAACGGACATAGCGTCATTGAAGTGACGCCAGCGAAAGAAGTCGTCTGGGCAGTCCACCAAAACGACCTCGAAGGAATCACTCTCGCTTGGGTGACATCTTTAGAAGTTTTGCCTAATGGAAACATCATCATCGGTAACTGCCATGCAGGACCAGAAAACCCGCAACTGATCGAAATTACCAAAGACAAAGAAGTCGTTTGGACCTTCAAGGACTTCGAGAACCTCGGCAATTCCACCGCGGCATCCGCGACCGTTGGAGTCAAAGGGAAAGTGCAGCGTTAAAGACTCTCGATGATGATTCCAACTGTTTAGCTGCCCACTTCATTGCGGGCAATCCAATATGCTTTTGCTAAACCTAAAGCGTCCCATGGGATCTCATGGGACGAATTAAGGAACACTAATTTTCACTAATCGACACAAATGAAGATGACAGGAAATTCGTTGTCGAATTCTTATAATTAGTGAAGATTAGCGCCGATGAGTGTTCCGCTCCGCTGCACCCAACCTACAAAAAATAAATTCCCACATCGTTTTATAACGGAAAAAAAGATGATAAAACATTTCAAATACGCTCTTTTGATTGCTTCCGCTCTAGTCATTGGAAGTAGTACACAACTCTCAGCTGAGGAGGCATCCGTGGACTCCATACGTGTCTATGTTGGAACCTACACTCGCGGTGACAGCAAAGGGATTTACACTTTCGAACTCGACCCCAAGACTGGCAAGACAACCGAACCCGAACTCGCAGCCGAACTTGTGAACCCTTCGTTCGTCGCGATTGCTCCGTCTGGGAAGTATCTCTACGCCGTGAATGAAGTCGCTGACTTTCCGAATGTGAAAGGTAAAGAAGCTGGCGGGGTGACAGGTTTTAAACTTGATGCGAAGTCTGGGAAGTTGACCAAAATTAACAGTCAGCTATCTGGTGGTCCCGGACCTTGTCACCTATCTGTCGATCACGAAGGAAAGTGCGTCGTCGTTGCTAATTACGGTGGTGGAAGCGTTGCCAGTTTGCCAATCAAAGCGAATGGAGAACTTGCTGAAGCTGCCAGCTTTATTCAGCATGAAGGTTCGAGTGTGAATCCACGACGACAGACCGGACCACACGCTCACTCAGCGAATATCGATGCGAATAACAACTACGCAGTCGTTGCAGATTTAGGTCTCGACAAACTGCTCGTTTATAAACTGAATGCAGAGCAGGGAACCCTCACTCCGAATGACCCACCAGCTGTCAGAACGATTGAAGGGGGAGGACCACGGCATCTCTCATTCCATCCAAACGGGAAGTTCGCCTACGCCAACAACGAGATAAAACTTTCAGTGACCGCTTACTCCTACGATGCTGAGAAGGGTGTGCTGACTCCACTTGTCACTGAAACGACTGTCCCTGAAGGAACTCCACAAGATGGCAACTCGACTGCCGAGACACTCGTGCATCCTTCAGGAAAATTCCTTTATGTCTCGAACCGTGGACCGAACAGCATCGCGATGTTCCGCATTAAGAAAGATGGAACGCTGAAGTCTCTCGGACAGGAATCAACGCAAGGCGAAATTCCACGCGGTTTCGGCATCGATCCAACTGGCAATTTCCTCCTGGCAGGCAACCAGAATTCCGGCACAGTTGTCGTCT